>JBCQVD010000020.1:0-24748 GCA_047173405.1 Rikenellaceae bacterium | reverse complement strand
CCCGATCTCCGCGGGGAGCACCCCGCCGCCGCCCGCGCAGGGTAGTTGTATATACGTAATTGCGAGGACTGTCTCCGACGGGCGGGGTGCTCCCCGCAGAGCTTTTCCTTTGTAGCGGTTTTCGGATTATACCTAAAGTTATAATATTTCAAAGGGATAGTTGATTATTTCAAATAAATTTGACTAACCAACTATCCCTCTGAAATTCATCAAACACTGCGTGTTTAAACCAAAAACCGTTTAGTGTTTAGCGTTAAGAAACTAATCGTTAAACACTTAACATTAAACGCTCAACACTAAACATTAACCACTTAGCACAAAAAAAGGGAGAGATCGAAATCCCTCCCCTAGTATTAGAATTGAATCTACTACTACTTGTTGTTGTAAGCGTTCATCTTCTCGATAAGCATAACAACCTTGTTTGAGTAACCCCACTCGTTGTCATACCAAGAAACTAGCTTAACGAAGTTCTCGTTCAACGCGATACCTGCATCAGCGTCGAATACTGAAGTGCGAACCTCACCTGTGAAGTCAGTTGAAACAACTGCGTCCTCTGTGTAACCAAGGATACCAGCCATCTCGTTCTCAGAAGCAGCCTTAACAGCAGCCTTGATCTCCTCGTAAGAAGCACCCTTCTCAAGACGACAAGTAAGGTCAACAACTGAAACGTCCAAAGTAGGAACACGGAAAGCCATACCTGTAAGCTTACCCTTCAACTCTGGGATAACTACACCTACTGCCTTAGCAGCACCTGTAGAAGATGGGATGATGTTACCGCCAGCTGCGCGGCCACCACGCCAGTCCTTCATAGATGGACCGTCAACAGTCTTTTGTGTAGCTGTTGTAGCGTGAACAGTTGTCATAAGACCCTCTACGATACCAAACTTGTCGTTGATAACCTTAGCTAGTGGAGCTAGACAGTTAGTAGTACAAGAAGCGTTAGAAACGATAGTCTGACCAGCGTAAGTATCAGTGTTAACACCGCAAACGAACATAGGAGTAGCGTCCTTTGATGGAGCTGACATTACTACATACTTTGCACCTGCCTCGATGTGCTTTTGAGCAGTCTCCTCAGTAAGGAACAAACCTGTTGACTCAACAACATACTCTGCACCTACCTCGTTCCACTTCAAATCTGCTGGGTTACGCTCTGCTGTTACGCGGATAGCGTTACCGTTAACGATAAGCTCCTTCTCGTTGAAATCTACAGTACCGTTGAACTTACCGTGTACTGAATCGTACTTAAGCATGTAAGCCATATACTCTACTGAGATAAGGTCGTTAATACCTACAACCTCTACGTTAGGATTAGTGCAAGCTGCACGGAATACCAAACGGCCGATACGTCCGAAACCGTTGATACCAATTTTGATCTTTGACATAGTTTTGAATTATTTGTTAAAAACTTTAGTTAATCTTTGATGCCACAAAAATAACCACTTTAAACATAACGACCAAATGATTGGAACATTTTTTTTATTATTAAGTTGTTACAGTGAAAAAAAAGACCAATTATTAACTTTTTTTCTCTCTCATAGATGAAGAGTCGACTTTTTTACATACTTTTGCAGGCGCAAATGAGGCTCTTCTTTCATAAATATTTGAGATAAATTAGAAATTTAATGCAACTAACTAATCACAAAGATAACGATCTTTTCGATATTGCCGATATTATTCTCGAAATCTCGACCACATTAATGGGAGCTGGTTCGCACACTTCGCGTGTTGTCATCAACGCCGAACGTATGGCAAAATCATTCGGATGCGAAGCTTTTTTTACTATCTTCCAAAAAAACATTACCGTCACAATTAAGAAAATAGACTCTCACGAGAGTATTACGATGATACGCGCGACGAAGCATATATCGCTAAATTTCAGAGTCGTATCAGAACTAAGTGCTCTGAGTTGGGACACCTCCGACCATACACTCAGTATTGATGAGGTTAAAGATCGCTACCAAGAGATTATGGCTAAACCTCGCCTCTCACGATGGGTGGTGTTGCTAATGGTGGCGTGCGCGAATGCCTCTTTCTGTAAGCTCTTTGATGGCGACGCGATAGGTATGGCGTTTGTCTTTGTAAGTACTTTTTGTGCATTTTTTGTGCGACAAGAGATGATGGATAGACACATGAACCATAGTTTTGTGTTTATTGTCGCTGCCTTTATATCATCCTTCATTGCTGGAATTGGCGTCTACTACAACATTGGTACTACGCCCCAAACAGCTCTGGCTACAAGCGTACTATTTTTAATACCTGGCGTGCCGCTGATTAACTCGATAATGGATGTTTTAGAGGGGCATATATTGACGGGTATATCTCGATTTGTGAACGCTTCGATACTTATAATAAGTATAACTATAGGTTTCTTGATGTCGTTACTATTACATGGATTTGAAAAATTATAATAGAGCATGGAGTTAGTTGAATCACTATTTATTGATGCTTTCTTTGCGGCGATTGCCGCTAGTGGCTTCGCTGTAATATCAAATCCTCCAAAGATAGCTGTCGTGGTAGCTGCACTTCTTTCGGCTGTGGGACACTCTTTTAGGTACTACCTCTTGTATGTCGTTGGGCTTGATATAGCTAGCGCGACACTCCTCGCTGCAATGTTAATCGGTGCAATGAGTATCGGGTGCGGAAAACTGGTGAAGTGCCCAAGTGAGGTCTTTACATTCCCATCGCTGCTGCCGATGATCCCCGGTATGTATGCTTACAATATGTTTCTATCACTTACTCGTTTTATCCGTAGCGAGTCGGACTACCATTCGCAGCTCATCGAGGATATATTCCGCAACGGTCTAACCGCCGTTTTCGTGATGCTGGCACTCGTTATTGGTGTCTCAATCCCAGTGATGGCATTTCGTAAACAGTCATATATGATGGCTCGCGGAAAGAAGAGGATTTAGTAGCATTTATTGGTTAGCTCCTCAACATTCAACACCAAACATTTAACGTTTAACACTAAACACTAACCATTAACCGCTCAATGATTACGTCGTGCGCGTTTTGCCATTGCTGAAGCAAAGACGAAGTCGTTGAGTTCAGCGTTATCACTATCGAGGATATCCTCGCTGCTGCCTTCCCACCACTTACGACCTTCGTGGAGGTAGATGATCTTATCTCCGATCTCCATCACAGAGTTCATATCGTGGGTATTGATGATGGTTGTCATATTATACTCCTCGGTGATATCGTGAATGAGGTTATCTATAACGATTGATGTTTGAGGATCGAGACCCGAGTTTGGTTCATCACAGAATAGATACTTTGGGTTGAGAACAATAGCGCGCGCTATAGCCACACGTTTAATCATACCACCACTAAGCTCTGCGGGGTAGCGGGCATCGGCATTTTCGAGTCTCACACGTTGCAGACAGAAGTTAACTCGCTCGCGTTTTTCCTCCTCGCTCTGGGTGGTGAAGAGGTCGAGGGGTAGTTTAATATTTTCGTAGACTGTCGATGAGTCCAGAAGTGCTCCCCCTTGGAAGATCATACCCACATCCTTTCGAATAGCCTTGCGCTGCTTGAAGTTAAGGGATGTAAAGTTTGTTTGATCGTAATAGATCTCGCCCGCATCTATATCGTATAGACCCACGAGAGATTTTAGTAGTACCGTCTTACCTGAACCACTTTTACCGATGATAAGATTTGTTTTTCCAGTCTCTAGCTCTACATCTACGTCACGCAGTACATGATTTGAGCCAAATGACTTTGATAGTTTGTGCCCCTTTATCATATAAGTAATATTTGTGTGAGTATTAGGTTAAAGATCATTATTACAACCGAGCTAACAACAACCGCTCGCGTTGATGAGCGTCCAACCTCCAGCGAGTTTCCTTTGGCGTAGTATCCAAAGAATGAGGATACAGTGGTTATGATAACAGCAAAAAAGATGCTCTTGATTAACGAGTATACGATAGAGTAGGTTTTAAATTTCATAAACAGACCCTCTATATAGTCGGCTGGGATGATGATCCCTGTGAGCTGAGTTATTAGATATCCTCCATATATACCTATCAAGATACTCAATAGAGTGAGCAGCGGGAAGAAAAACACAGTAGCAATAACCTTCGGGAGGATAAGGTAGGATGCTGAGTTAACGCCCATGATCTCGAGTGCATCAATCTGTTCGGTGATGCGCATAGTTCCAATCTCGGAGGCTATATTTGAACCCACCTTACCCGAGAGAATCAGCGCCACAACGGTGGATGAAAACTCAAGTATCATAGTCTCACGCGTAGCGTAGCCAATGAGTGAATTAGGGATAAAACCCTCGTCAAGGTTTATCGCCATCTGAAGGGTTATAACAGCGCCTATAAAGATCGAGATAATAGCTGTAAGACCTATGGAGTTAATTCCTAGAGCCTCCATCTCGTAGAGTATACGTCGTCGGTAGATAACGCTCTTCTCGGGGCGCGAAAACACTTTGCGCATAAGTAGAACGTAAAGCCCAATAGACTCAAAAAGTTTAGTTAGTATCTTCATTTAGGTTAGTGGTTTTCTTTAATATCTTCGAAGTCAACGTAGTCTCCAATATCATCTTTAACCCTCTTCTGCTCCTGGTTACGTGTCACAAAGATCTTTACATCACCCTCCTCTTTGGTTGTTTTACGAGTATAGGTGTTTTGTTGTTGGTAGCCACCAAAACCGCCGCCGCCATGCATCTGATCCTCCATATTTTTACGAAGACGTTGTATCTTTACTCTAAAAATTAAACCTAAGATAAATAGAAGGATGATTAAACCAAGTATAATAAATGCCACTAATTTCATCGCTCCAAAGAGGAACGATGGAGCAACAACTGCCAAAAAAATTATAACCCAAAGTATAGGGTTGGATTTAATTATATCAAACATTTCATAATTAAATTTTGTTATACATAAATGCCACAAAATATGGTATTTCGCAGACAAAGATAGAAAAAAATTGTCTTATTCGATTAAAAGTTGTACTTTTGATGCAAAATCAAAAAAAATAGATCTATGCTAAGTAAACTCACAGCAATCACGCCAGTTGATGGTCGTTACCGTAATACAACGCAAAAACTTGCAGATTATTTCTCTGAGGCTGCACTCATTAAGTATCGCATCCGTATTGAAGTGGAGTATTTTATCTCACTCTGCGAGCTTCCATTGCCCGAGCTTGTGGATTTTGATAAATCTAAGTTTGCCGATCTACGCGCACTATACACCGACTTCTCAATCGCTGACGCTGAGCGCGTGAAGGAGATCGAGGCGGTCACTAACCACGATGTGAAGGCTATTGAGTATATCATCAAGGAGAAGATGGATATTCTTGGTCTTGAGGCTTATAAGGAGTTTATTCACTTCGGATTGACATCACAAGATATCAACAACACCTCGGTACCATTGTCAATCAAGGAGGCTATTGAGGATGTATATATGCCAACACTCAGCGAGGTAGTGGCTTCACTCGAAGGTATGGCTTCACAGTGGCGCGACATACCGATGCTTGCACGCACACACGGTCAACCAGCCTCACCAACACGCCTTGGTAAGGAGATGATGGTATATGTTGAGCGCCTCACAAAGCAGATTAAGATGCTATCCGCAATCCCTTACGCTGCAAAATTTGGTGGCGCGACAGGTAACTTCAACGCACACAATATCGCCTACCCTGCAATTAACTGGGTGGTATTTGCTAATAATTTAGTAAACGAGAGATTGGGTCTTTCACGTTCGCAGTACACAACACAGATCGAGCACTACGATATGTTAGCTGCTCTTTTTGATAACTTGAAGCGTATCGACACTATCCTTATCGACCTATCGCGCGATATGTGGAGCTACATCTCGATGGAGTACTTCAAGCAGCGCATTAAAGCTGGTGAGGTGGGTTCAAGCGCTATGCCTCACAAGGTTAATCCTATCGACTTTGAGAATGCTGAGGGTAACTTCGGTATCGCTAACGCTATTTACGAGCACCTAGCTTCGAAGCTCCCAGTGTCACGTCTACAACGCGACCTAACAGACTCGACAGTGCTTCGTAATGTCGGTGTGCCGATCTCTCACTCACTTATCGCACTACGCTCACTCCAGAGAGGTCTCGGTAAGGTGATCCTCAACGAGGAGGCTATTGATGCCGACCTAGAGAGAAACTGGGCGGTGGTAGCCGAAGGTATTCAAACAGTGCTTCGTCGTACTGGCTACCCGTCACCATACGAGGCTCTAAAGGCTCTTACTCGTACTAACAGCCATATCACAGCCTCTTCAATCGCGACATTCATCAATGAGCTAGATGTAACCGACGAGGTTAAAGAGGAGCTACGTAGCGTAACACCTCAAAGCTACACAGGAATTGTGATGTAATTTCTGGTTTGGATTTTCTAAGGACTGCCTCCGAAGAACAGTTTCTGACTGTCCTGCGCGGACAGCGGCAGGGTGCTCCCCGCGGAGCTTAACCTTTTGTTTTGCGGTATGGTTTAAGAACTACGTTCTACAATAAAAAGTGTTAGATAATTATCTCAAATAAATTTGGATAACCATCTAACACTTTTCATTTCATAAACACCCAAGTGTTTAAAACCAAAACCGTGTTGAGCGTTTAGTGTTTACTGTTAAGCGTTAAATGTTAAAGAATCAACCGCTTAACACTCACCATTAAACACTTAACATTAAACGCTGCTATTCTCATCTTTTAATAGCAAACTTTAGTTTGCGTAATTGGAGTGGTGGAGATGGATGATGAAGTTTACTTTAATCATTCATCTCTACCTCTTCAATAGGCTTTAACAAAGACTACTTAACAGATGCAATAATAGTAAATGGGAGCTTACTCCCCGCCCGTCGGCGTGAGACAGTAAGAGGCAATACGAAAGCCGCTACCCGCGCAAGGTAGTAAGAGATAATACAAGAATCAGTACTCTTTTTTTATCTTACAGCGACCATATTAACGATAGCTTTTTGGGCAGCAAGTCGCACCTCTTCGTCCATAGTAACTTCGGGGGATAGATTCTCAAGCGTAGAGATGATATTATCGAGAGTTATCATCTTCATGAAATTACAGTTATTGCATCCACACGTCGAGTCGAGCGGTGGTGCTGGGATAAACTCTTTGGTAGGGTATCGTCGCTTTAGCTCCGCGAGGATTCCAGCCTCTGTGACAACGATAAATTGACTCTTATCACCTCCACAGTAATCAATGATAGCCGCTGTTGAGCCTACAAAATCGGACACCTCAACGATATATGCGCGGCACTCAGGGTGTGTTACAATTGCAGCCTCGGGGTACTCTGCTTTGAGGGAAAGGATAGCCTCAAGGGAAAACTCTTCGTGAACATGGCACGCTCCATCCCATAGAACCATGTTTTTACGCCCTGTGAGCTTCTGGATATAGGAACCTAAGTTACGGTCAGGGGCGAAGAGAATGGGTTGCTTAGAGGGGATATTTTTGATTATATCGAGAGCGTTGGATGAGGTGCAACAGATATCGGTTAGAGCCTTAACGCCGACCGAGGTGTTAACATAGGATACAACAAGGTGGTCGGGGTATTGACTCTTGAACTTAGCGAACTCATCGGCAGGGCATGACTCGGCGAGTGAACACCCAGCATCAGGACGTGGCAACAGGATGGTTTTCTGCGGTGCGAGAACCTTAGCTGTCTCAGCCATGAAGTTAACCCCCGCAAAGAGGATCACCGGTGCGTCGATATCTTTTGCTTTGATGGAGAGAGCGAGCGAATCACCTAGGAAATCGGCACACTGCTGAACATCCGCGGTAGTGTAGTAGTGCGCGAGGATTACAGCGTTTTTCTCTCTCTTTAGATCTTCGATTTTATCTAATTTCTGTTGTTGAGTCATATCTTTTATTTTTTATTCTTTTTAATTAATTAATAATATTAATAGTAATAATAATAGCTGTTGAAACTGTTAAAAAAGTAGTTGGTGTAAATTTAATAAACAGTCATTTGTTGAATTGTTAATTAAATGTGATAATATAATTACTTATATATTAGTTATTTGTGTATTATGGTGTATAGTTGTGAACATAGTAGTTTTATATTATTAACATTTTGATTCGTTAAATTATATTAACAATCACTCCGTTTTTATTACATTAAGTGTGATGATAAGTTTTGAAAACTTTCTCTTGCTTTTTCGCTTTTGTTGATTATACAGATGTTGGTTTCCATTTTGCAATAGTTTGGTGTAAAAAGTTATTATTAATTATCATCACATTTATAACAGTTTTGTAATATTATTAACAGTTGTTATTTACAATTTTTAACCGTTTATCAACGGTTATTAACACTCTTTTTTGTATTGTTTCTTACTGTCCTGCGCGGACAGCGGCGGGGTGCTCCCCGCGGAGCTTTTCTTTTGTAGCGCTTGTTAGTAAATCAAGAATTGATTTGTTGTGATTATATGAAATAGGAACTCAAAGCGAGCTTTATCCCTATTTCATATAACCACTTCAACGCAAACATTCGTTTGCTTCAACAAGCGTATATTTATGTTTAATGTTAAGTGTTTAACGTTTAGTTCCATTCCATTTAACACTTAACATTAAACACTAAACACTAAACGCTAAACGCTGTCCGCGCAGGACAGTCGGAAACTAAAACCCAGTAATTATATTATTAACTATTATTTCGTAGTACTCCTTGATCTTTTGGTCGCTCACTGCGGCGGGGGTACCTGCTTCGCCAGCCTCTTGGATTGACTGTATGATAGGTACTTCACCTAGCAGCGGTATACCGATCTCTTCGGCATACTTCTTAGCGCCGCCCTTACCAAAGATATAGTACTTATTATTGGGTAGTTCAGCTGGTGTGAACCACGACATATTCTCGATGATGCCTGATATCTTGACGTTCACATGCTCGTGGCGGAACATCTCCACGCCGCGCACCACATCCGCCAGAGCGACACCTTGGGGTGTTGATACGATCACAGCGCCCGAGAACTTAAGCTCCGAGAGTATTGTGAGGTGGATATCGCCAGTGCCTGGAGGAAGGTCGACGAGTAGAAAATCGAGCGCTCCCCATTTTGTCTGGTGGATAAGTTGCTTGAGGGCGTTGGACGCCATTGTGCCGCGCCACATTAGAGCGTCGTTGGGTTGGATAAAGAAACCTATTGACATCACCTTGATATCATCACACACAGCGGGGATGATATAGTCGACACCATCCACCTGCTCACCGTCAGGGAGGTAGCCCTCGCAGCCAAACATACGTGGTTGAGAGGGTCCGTAGATATCGGCATCGAGAACACCAACCCTAAAGCCCATATCGCGAAGTGTGGTGGCTAGGTTGGCGGTAACGGTAGATTTACCCACTCCACCCTTACCAGATGCTATTGCGATAATCTTTGCTATAGAGGTTGTTGAACTCTTCTTGGGTTGCTCGACAATCTTCTTGGGTGTCGCCTCCTTGATAAGCACTAGTTTGGTGCCTTGGAAATCTGAAAAGTGCTGATTTAGTAGCTCTTCGATCTGCTTCTTGATCTTAATGGCAAAGGGATCCTTGACGCGTCCAAAGCGCAGTGTGATAACAATTTTAGAGTCGTTAGCTGTTATATCCTCAACTAATCCACCTGCGATAATATCTACACCAGTCTCGGGATGTATAATGCTCTCTAAGAGAGAATTTATCCTCTGTTTCATAACTCTATTATCTATTTTTAATTTATAAATTTAGTTGTTAAAAATCTCTACAACTTTATATTTTTAACTATCTTTGCCCACAAAGATAGTGTAAAGATTATAATCTTTGGCGTTAGAGTATTTAAAAGTGGTATATCTTATACCTTTTTTTAGGTATTATGTAAAAAAATTGTTACATTTGCAGCATAAAATTACTTTATATCCCCAAATTGGTGAAAAGCATTATTTTCAGTATATTGTTTAGCTCTTCGCAGACAAATTCAGTTGTGAAGTGTTTAAGCTACGCAGGTAGTATGAAGAGTTGTGGGGTATGGTGTGGAGATATATAGACCGTTATAATATAAAATTATAGCGGTTTTTTGTTTTTAATTTTTTAAGGGGGGATACGTTTCCCCTTAAGCTATTGATTAATGTGAGTTATATCACACTAAAAAAATTTAGTTGATGAAAGTAGGTATTATCATGGGATCGACCTCTGACTATGAGGTAATGTCGGCTGCCGTTGAGTGTTTAACTGATTTTGGTGTTAGCTTCGAGAAGAGGGTGGTTAGTGCACACCGCACGCCCGATCTACTCGTTGAGTATGCTAAAACAGCCAAGGAGCGTGGTATCGAGGTTATAATCGCGGGCGCTGGTGGTGCTGCTCACCTTCCAGGTATGGTGGCTAGTATGACTCCACTCCCAGTTATTGGTGTACCTGTGAAGTCGCGTGCTCTCAATGGTCTTGATTCGTTGCTTTCGATTGTGCAGATGCCTGCGGGAGTGCCTGTGGCTACGGTGGCGATCAATGGCGCTAAGAATGCTGCGTTGATAGCTATATCTATTCTTTCGCTTAGTGACAAGGAGCTAGGGGCTAAGTATGACGCCTTTCGCGCTAAGCAGACAGCGGATGTTTTAAAAGCTGAGTTGTAGTAATGTCGACAATAGGAATAATTGGAGGTGGTCAACTAGGTTTGATGATAAGCCAGGCGGCAAAAGAGCTTGGTGTGAAGTGTATAGCCTTAGACCCTGCACCTGACGCGCCTGCTTTTAAGGTGTGTGATGAGCATATTGTCGCTGCGTATACCGACGTTGAGGCGCTAACGGCTCTTTGTGAAAAGTCGGATGTTGTCACCTACGAGTTTGAGAATATACCTGCCGAGGTGTTGATTCCTCTGTGTGAGAAGTACAACATCAAACAGGGATATAAGATGTTGCTGGACTCTCAGGATCGTATTCGTGAGAAGAGCAACGCACAACGATGTGGAATTCAAACTCCACCCTTCGAGGCTGTCTATAGTGTTGAGGGTCTGCGTGAGGCGATTGCAAAGATCGGTTACCCAGCGGTTCTTAAGACCTGTACTTTGGGTTATGATGGTCACGGGCAGGCGGTGCTTCGCTCGGAGGCTGACTTCGATAAAGGGGCGGCGCTCACTGCGGTGCCTTGTATATTGGAGGGGTTTATTGATTTTGATTTCGAGGTGAGCACCATAATGGTTAGGGGTAGAGAGGATATCTCGCTGTTCCCTATCGGGCGTAATATCCACCGTGGCGGAATCCTTGACCTCTGTGTTGTGCCAGCTGAGTTGAGTGAGGAGTTGAGCGATAAGATCAAAACTCAGAGCAAACGCTTTATGGAGGAGTGTGGTTATGAGGGTATTTTGGCAATTGAATACTTTGTGAAGGGTGACGACGTTATCTTTAATGAGATGGCGCCACGTCCGCATAATAGCGGTCACTACACGATTGAGGGTACCTCGGTAAGTCAGTTTAGTGAGTTGGTGCGTTACCTATTAAATATGCCACTTGAAGGCGCAGAGATAGTTGGCGAGAGTGTTATTTTGAAGAATATATTGGGTGAGGATATGCCTAGCGCAGAGCAGATCGCCCGTGAGGGGCACGAGGGTGTCTATGTTCACCTCTATGGTAAGAGTGAGTGTAAGCCTAAGCGCAAGATGGGGCATATTACATTTGTGGGTCTCACGCTCGAGGAGTACAACGAGAGGTGGAGAGATCGTTTTGTGAAATAGAAAGAGGATAAATAAAAAAAATAAAAAATTATGAATTATCGCATATTTGTCGAGAAGAAGGATCAGTTTCGAGTTGAGGCGAGCAGTCTTAAGCGTGAGCTTAACTCAAACCTTAACCTGTCGCTGCCTACACTTCGTCTATTGTGTGTTTATGACCTTTTTGGTTTTAGTGAGGAGTTGCTCTCAAAGAGCCGTTATGGTGTCTTTGGTGAGGTTGTGACCGATACTGTGAGCGACTCGGTGGATCTTGAAGGCTCGAAGTATATCGCTATCGAGTACCTACCAGGTCAGTTTGACCAGCGCGCAGCTTCGGCTGTTGATTGTGTGAAGTTGCTCTCTCCCGAGGCGGATGTAGAGATCAAATCTTCGCGACTCATTATCCTCGATGGCGAGACTTCGCCTGAGGTGATCGAGCGTATCAAGAGCTACGTAATCAACGCTGTGGAGTCACGCGAGAAGGATCTAAGCAAGCTAACTAATATGGAGCGTGCCCAGAGGGTGAAGGTTCCAGTATTGGAGGGTCTCACAGCCCTTAAGGATGAGGAGCTAGCGCCATACTGCAAGAGCATGGGTCTGGCGATGAATGCCGACGACTTGAAGGAGGTACGTCGCTACTTTGCTGAGCAGGATCGTGATCCTTACGAGACAGAGTTGCGTATCTTGGATACATACTGGAGCGACCACTGCCGCCACACCACCTTCACTTCGGAGTTGGAGAATATCGAGGTAGTGGAGTCGTTCATTAAGCCCGATATCGACGCTGCGCTCGATGGTTACCTTACAATTCGTCGTGAGATGGGGCGCGAGGGTAAGTCAATATGTTTGATGGACCTAGCAACCATCGGAGCTAAGTACCTTCGTACGAAGGGTCTCTTGGACGATATGGAGCAGAGCGAGGAGAATAACGCATGTTCAATCTTTGTGGATGTCGACGAGGATGGAGTTGTTGAGAAGTGGTTACTTCAATTTAAAAACGAGACCCACAACCACCCAACTGAGATCGAGCCTTTCGGAGGCGCTTCGACATGTTTGGGAGGAGCTATCCGTGACCCATTGTCGGGACGTAGCTATGTCTACCAAGCGATGCGTGTAACAGGAGCGGGTGATATCTACCTACCAATCGCTGAGACTATGGAGGGTAAGCTTCCTCAGCGTATCATCTCACGCAAGGCAGCCGATGGATACTCTAGCTATGGTAACCAGTTTGGTCTGGCTACAACACACGTTCGCGAGATCTACCACAACGACTACGTAGCTAAGCGCCTTGAGGTGGGAGCTGTCGTAGGAGCTGTGAAGGCTGACGCGGTGCGTCGTGAGAGTCCAGCAGAGGGCGATATCGTCCTTATGTTTGGTGGTCGCACGGGTCGTGATGGTGTTGGTGGTGCTACGGGATCATCTAAGGAGCACACCACAGAGTCACTAGAGACTTGTAGCTCGGAGGTGCAGAAGGGTAACGCACCCGAGGAGCGTAAGATCGCGCGTCTGTTCCGTCGCGCGGAGGTTACATCGCTTATCAAGAAGTCTAACGACTTCGGTGCTGGTGGTGTGAGCGTGGCTATCGGTGAGCTTACCGATGGTTTGGATATATACTTGGACCGTGTACCAACAAAATATAGCGGACTAAACTCTACCGAGATTGCAATTAGCGAGTCTCAGGAGCGTATGTCGGTGGTTATCGAGGCTAAGGATATGGAGACCTTCGTGAAGTATTGCCGCGAGGAGAACCTTGAGGTTACTCACGTTGCAGATGTCACTTCGCTTAACCGCATGCGTATGTTCTACGACAACGAGCTTATCGTTGACTTGAGCCGCGAGTTTATCGACTCGGCAGGTGCTAAGCACTACGCAGATGTAGTGATTGGCGATGTCGAGGAGCGCGATGTCTTTGAGCGTGAGGTTGAGGGCGAGAGCCTTAAAGCCAAGATGCTTAATAATATGGAGGATAATAATGTCGTGTCACAGAAGGGTCTTATCGAGATGTTCGACGCCTCGATTGGTCTCTCTACAGTACTTATGCCTTTCGGTGGTAAGAGCCAGACAACAGAGACTCAGGTATCTGTGCAGAAGCTCCCAACAACAGGATATACCAACACCGCAAGTATCATGGCGCACGGCTACAACCCATTTATCTCGAAGTGGAGCCCTTACCACGGTTCTGCCTATGCGGTGGTTGAGGCTTGTAGTAAGGTTGTAGCTGCGGGTGCGCGCTACGACAAGATGCGTTTCTCGTATCAGGAGTACTTCGAGCGTATGACCTCAGACCCTACATCGTGGGGTAAGCCAACAGCGTCGCTTCTAGGAGCGCTTAAGATGCAGTTGGAGTTGGGTCTACCATCAATCGGAGGTAAGGACTCAATGAGCGGTACTTTCCACGATATCAACGTGCCACCAATGCTTATGGCGTTCGGTATCACAACAGTTGACGCTCGTGCGGTGATATCTCCAGAGTTTAAGATGTCGGGAGACACAATATACCTATTCCGTCACACACCTCTAGGTAACGGCATGCCAGATACTGACGCTCTCTCTTGTATGTGGGGCGAGGTGTCAACCCTTATCGAGAGCGGTATGGTGATCTCTGCCTACGCAGTGGGCTTCGGAGGTGTTGCGGAGGCTCTCTCGAAGATGAGCTTTGGTAACTCTGTGGGTGCCGAGATCGCAGCCGACGAGAAGGCGTTGTTTAACTACGCTTACGGATCTATCGTGGTTGAGTGCAAGGGCGAGATTGAATCAGCTTATGCCGAGAAACTGGGTGATACAATAGATAGCCACGTACTTATTATTAATGGTGAGCGTATCACTCTCGACGAGCTACACGCAGCAAATACTCAGAAGTTTGCCACTATATACCCAGACAAGGGTCAAAACAGCGCAACTGTAAAGGTTGTCAACACACCTAAGCGCGAGGTTATCTACTCGGGCGAGGCGGTTGAGACTCCAGTAGCTTATATTCCAGTATTCCCAGGTACTAACTGCGACTACGACACAGCTAAGTGTCTACGCAGAGCGGGCGCTGAGGTTACGACTTCGGTATTCTGTAACCTCACCAGCGACGATGTCTTTGCATCTATCAAGACTATGGTTGAGAGTATCGACAAGGCACATATCTTTGTGCTTAGTGGTGGTTTCTCGTCGGGTGATGAGCCTGATGGAAGTGGTAAGTTTATCGCTACGGTTCTTAACAACGAATCGGTGAAGGCAGCTATCCACCGCCTTATAGATCGTGAGGGTCTGATCCTCGGTATCTGTAACGGTTTCCAAGCGCTTGTGAAGTCGGGACTGTTGCCTTACGGTCGTTTGGGAATGTTGAGCGAGGAGTCGCCTACACTATTCCGTAACGATGTCAATCGCCACATCTCGCAGATGGTAACTACACGCGTAGCCTCTAACTCATCGCCATGGTTGAGTTCGTTTGGCGTGGGCGAGGAGCACACTATCGCTATGAGCCACGGCGAGGGTAAGTTTGTTGTGAGCGACGAGCTTGCAGCACAACTCTTCGAGGCGGGTCAGGTAGCTTTCCAGTACGTAGACCTCGACGGTGAGGTGACAAGCGAGGCGCCATACAACCCTAACGGTTCATCGTTCGCTATTGAGGGAATCACCTCGGCGGATGGACGTATCTTGGGTAAGATGGGTCACACGGAGCGCTATGAGTCACACCTAATGAAGAATATTTGGGGTAACCGTGAACAACCACTATTCGCTAATGCAGTAAGATATTTTCGTAAAAAATAAAAATTAAAAAATAACAACAGTATGAAACAGTTAGAGATGCTCTACGAGGGCAAAGCAAAGCAGGTCTTTTTGACAGATAACGAGGAGCAGATTATCATCCACTACAAGGATGCTGCAACAGCTTTCAACAATGTAAAGAAGGCTACAATCGACAACAAGGGTGTTCTAAACAACGCCATCTCGACTCTTATCTTCAAGCAGCTTCAAGCAGCAGGTATTAAGACTCACTATATCGAGACTCTTAACGACCGCGACCAGCTATGCCTTAAGGTTAGCATCGTGCCTATCGAGGTTATCGTGCGTAACATCATCGCTGGATCTATGGCTCAACGCCTAGGACTAGAGGAGGGTTCTAGGCCAGGTAACACAATCTACGATATCTGCTACAAGGACGATGCTCTAGGTGATCCACTCATCAACGACCACCACGCAGTGGCTCTAGGTGCGGTTACTTACGAGGAACTTGCTCAGATCTACGCTATGACAGCTAAGATCAACGAGGTGTTGACAGATATGTTCGCTAAGATGAATATCACACTCGTAGATTTCAAGATCGAGTTCGGTCGTACATCATCGGGCGAGATCGTTCTAGCTGACGAGGTGTCACCAGATACTTGCCGCTTGTGGGATATGTCAACTGGTGAGAAGCTCGACAAGGACCGTTTCCGTCGTGACCTAGGTAAGGTGCGTGAGGCATACGAGGAGATTCTTTCACGTCTGGAGAAACTAGACTAACGGAGATGGATTTAGTTCGCGATAGAGAGCTTCACGAGGAGTGTGGAGTATTTGGAGTCTTCGGAGTAGAGGAGGCTTCATCTCTCGCATATTATGGTCTACACTCTTTGCAGCATCGAGGTCAAGAGAGTTGTGGTATAGTGGCGGTGGACAGAGAGGCTAACTTCACCCGTAAGAGGGGGGATGGTCTTGTGACGGAGGTGTTTAAGGGCGATGATATGGAGAAGCTCAATGGACATATCGCCATCGGTCACGTTCGCTACTCGACAACGGGCGGCAACAGCACCGAGAATATCCAGCCATTCCTGTTTCGTCACAACACGGGCGACTTCGCAATGGCGCATAACGGTAACCTTGTAAATTCGGAGGATCTACGTATCTACCTCGAGAATAGAGGTAGCCTCTTCCAATCATCGTCGGATAGTGAGGTGTTGGCGCACCTTATCAAGAAGGATCGACGCGACCTACAACGTATCGACGCTATTGTCGAGGCACTTAACATGATCGAGGGTGCGTTTTCGTTCCTTATCATGACCGAGAACCGTATCTACGCTTGTCGCGATAAGTATGGTCTGCGTCCGCTATCTATCGGTAAGCTAGGCGATGGTTACGTGGTGAGTAGCGAGACTTGTGCGTTGGATGTTGTGGGAGCTGAGTTTGTGAGAGATGTGGAGCCAGGTGAGATTGTCTCGATTGATAAGAAAGGTCTGCGTTCGACGCACTTCTCGCAGTTCAAGAACAATAAGATGTGCGCGATGGAGTATGTATACTTCGCACGTCCTGATAGTGATATTGAGGGGTGTAACGTCCACGCTTTTCGCAAGGAGTCGGGTCGTCTGTTGTGGCACGAGGCTCCAGCGGATGTCGATATTGTGGTGGGTGTGCCTGATTCGAGCCTTAGTGCTGCGATGGGTTACGCCGAGGAGAGTGGACTACCTTACGAGATGGGTCTTATTAAGAATAAATACATCGGTAGAACCTTTATCCAACCCTCGCAGGCTATGCGTGAGAAGGGTGTGAGGATGAAACTCTCTGCCGTGAGGGGTATTGTCAAGGGCAAGCGCGTGGCGCTGATCGACGACTCTATCGTTCGTGGAACCACTTCGAAGCGTATTGTTCGTATGCTCAAGGAGTCGGGGGCACTGGAAGTCCATGTGCGTATCGCCTCGCCAGAGTATAAGTACTCGTGCTACTACGGTGTTGACACCTCGTCGTCTGAGGAGTTGCTCCTTAACCGCATGTCGCTCGAAGAGGCGAAGGTCTATATAGAGGCCGACTCGTTGGCTTTCTTGAGTGAGGGTGCTCTCTACAAATCGGGAGATAGGGATGACCTCTGCACAGCGTGTTTCACGGCGGAGTATCCTACCAACCTCTACGGCGCAGAGCCAAAGAAGAGGTGCGAAAAGTGTAAATAATAAAATATATAGTATAATATGGCACAAAGTTATGAAGCAGCTGGAGTAAACCTCGAGGCTGGATATGAGTCAGTAAGGCGTATTAAGAGCCACGTAGCATCTACTGCAAGGTTGGGTGTGATGGGTAACATCGGAGCATTTGGTGGTATGTTCGACCTCTCGGCATTAAACATCAAGGAGCCAGTGCTTGTTAGTGGAACCGATGGCGTTGGTACTAAACTTAAACTCGCTTTTGCGCTTGATAAGCACGATACTATCGGTGTCGACGCTGTTGCGATGTGTGTGAATGATGTTTTGGCACAAGGAGCAGAGCCTCTCTACTTCCTTGATTATGTTGCTGTTGGGCACAACGAGCCAGCTAAGATCGAGGCTATCGTAGCGGGTGTTGCTGATGGTTGTCGTCAAGCGGGTTGTGCGCTTATCGGTGGTGAGACTGCTGAGATGCCAGGTATGTACCCTGATGGCGAGTACGATATCGCAGGTTTTACTTGTGGTGTAGTTGAGAAGAGTAAGCTTATCGACGGCAGCAAGGTAAAAGTTGGCGATGTGTTGGTAGGTATCGCCTCTAGCGGAGTACACTCTAACGGTTTTAGTTTGGTGCGCAAGATCATCAGCGATGGTCAGTGTGACCTAAACTCTACACCAGCTGAGTTTGGTGGTAAGAGCCTCGGCGAGGTGTTGTTGACCCCAACGAAGATCTACGTTAAGCAGGTGTTGGAGGTGATCGAGAAGTGTGAGGTTCACGGAATTAGCCACATCACAGGTGGTGGTTTCGATGAGAACATACCTCGTATCTTGACCCCTGAGATGGGTATCGAGATCAAGGAGGGTAGCTGGGAGATACTTCCAGTATTCCGTTTTTTGGAGGCTACGGGTGGTGTTGCGCATCGAGAGATGTTCAATATCTTCAATATGGGCGTAGGTATGGTTATCGCTATGGACGAGAGTGAGGCACAGAAGGCTATCGCAATCCTTGAGGCTGCGGGTGAGCGCGCGTCGGTTATCGGACGCATCACCGACAAGGCGGGAGCGGTAGATATTATATAATATAGGTATAGATCGTGGAGTCTAATTATGATGAATCCTATAAGGGTTCGAAGTTACGTCTAGCGATATTCGCGAGCGGTAGCGGTTCTAACTTTGAGGCATTAGCGTCGGCTTGTGCTTCGGGTGAGATCGACGCCGAGGTGGCACTTATGGTGTGCGACAAGGCGGGCGCAGGAGTAATCGAGCGTGCCCAGAGGCTAGGAGTCAAGAGTTTGGTTCTTAGCCCAAAGTCGTTCGAGAGTAAGGCGCTATATGAGCAGGCTATACTTCAAGCGCTCGAAGAGGAGCGTGTGGAGCTGATCTGCCTCGCGGGGTATATGCGTATCATCACCGAGGTGTTGCTTACCGCCTACCCCGAGCGAATTATAAATGTACACCCTTCGATACTTCCTGCCTTCAAGGGGGCGCACGCTATCGAGCAGGCGTTGGAGTATGGTGTTAAGTACTTCGGAGTGTCGGTACACTATGTGACCGATGAGCTGGATGGTGGCGGTATCATCGACCAAGCGGCCTTCAGGTATGAGGGTCGAAGCGTCGAGGAGCTAGAGCAGTTGGTGCACAAAGCCGAACACCCGCTATATATCAGCGTGGTGAAGGGTTTAGTTGAGGAGTTAAACAAATAAAAACAGACAATATGAAAAGAGCACTCTTTAGTGTAAGTGATAAGACAGGCGTCGTAGAGTTCGCCCGTGAGTTGGTTGCTTGTGGTTGGGAGATTATCGCAACAGGAGGAACCATGAAGCTACTCGAAGATAGTGGCGTCAATGTAATCAATATTAGCGATATCACAGGTTTCCCTGAGATCTGCGACGGTCGTGTTAAGACACTTCACCCTAACGTACACGGTGGTTTGTTGGCGCGTCGCGACGATGAGAGCCACCTTGAGGCGTTGCGCGAGAATAAGATCGAGTTTATTGATATGGTGTGTGTTAACCTATACCCATTCAAGTCGACTATCGCCAACCCTAACGTAGTTTTGGAGGATGCGATCGAGAATATCGACATCGGCGGTCCTTCGATGCTTCGTAGTGCGGCTAAGAACTTCGCAGATGTTACTGTTGTGTGTGATCCAGCGGATTACGCACAGATCATCAGCGAGATCAAGGGTGAGGGTAACACACTTCGTGCAACACGCTTCGCGTTGATGGCTAAGGCGTTCACTCACACTGCTGAGTACGATACTATGATCGCAGGTTTCATGCGCGGTAAGGCGGGTCTTAGCGAGAAGCTATTCTTGGAGTATGACCTCGTACAGTCACTTCGTTATGGCGAGAACCCTCACCAAGAGGCTAAGTTCTTCGCTACTGAGGGCAGCATGCCTTACTCTCTAGCTCACGCTAAGCAGCTTAATGGTAAGGAGTTATCTTATAACAATATTCAAGACGCTAACGCAGCGCTTTGTATCACTCGCGAGTTCGCGCAGCCATTCTGTGTTGGTTTGAAGCACATGAACCCTTGTGGTGCTGCTGTTGGAGCTAACGTTGTAGAGGCGTGGACTAAGGCTTACGAGGCTGACACAGTGAGTATCTTCGGTGGTATCGTCGCTACGAACCAGACTATCACAGCTGAGGTGGCGGAGCTTATGAAGCCAATCTTCTTGGAGATCATCATGGCGCCTAAGTTCACCCCAGAGGCTTTGGAGGTGTTGTGCACTAAGAAGAACCTTCGTCTTTTGGAGGTTGATATGAGCGCAAGCGCAGAGACTGTGAAGCAGTACGTGAGCGTTAATGGCGGTATGCTTGTTCAGGATCTTGATACAGCGACTAAGTCAATCGAGATGGAGATGTGCGTGACTGAGGCTAAACCTCAAAGCGAGCAGCTCTCGGATATGGACTTCGGTTGGAGAATCGTTAAGCATGTTAAGAGTAACGCTATTGTAGCGGTGAAGGGCGGACAGACTCTAGGTGTTGGTGCTGGTCAAATGAACCGTATCGGCTCGGCTGAGATCGCACTTAACCAAGCTAAGGCGAAGGGTGTGAGTGAGGGTATCGTCCTTGCATCGGATGGTTTCTTCCCATTCGACGACTGCGTGACGCTAGCCTCTGAGTATGGCGTGAACGCAATCGTTCAACCAGGAGGAAGCGTTCGCGATGAGGACTCTATCAAGCGCGCTAACGAGAAGGGTATCGCGATGGTGTTCACTGGTATGCGCCACTTCAAGCACTAGAAAAGAGCGCTAATAAGGTATTTTTGTCACTTCCCTCGGCTCTGAAATGCTCACATACTACAGTATGCTCCGCTTTCAAAGCCTTCACGAAGCCCCAAAACTACGCTTATTATCATCTCTTTTGTTTGTAAAATTAAATTTTAAATATTCGTCATTGTGGAGTTGATCTACAATCTATTAAAATATTAGTACTGTCCGACAAAGTTCTTTGCAATCATTATAATAATCTATTATATTGATGCTATATATCGAGGGCTTACTTTTTATCAGTGTTGGGTTTAAATGCTTTTTGCATTTATAAATTTTGTGAATTAAGTTATTATGTAAATTTATTTGCGATAATAACTTAAATCTCAAAATATTAGAACGAAGTTGCTAATCCCAACACACAAAGAAAAGAATAGCTCCGCGGGGAGCACCCCGCCCGTCGGAGACAGTCCTATATTTTATCGGACAACAATATAAAAATATGAAGAAGGTATTAGTAATTGGTAGCGGTGGTAGATGTCACGCTATTGTCGATGCACTGAAGCGTTCGGACGATGTGTCACGAGTTTACTGTGCGCCAGGCAATGCGGGAATCTCGAAGATCGCGGATTGTGTAGATATTAAAGAGACCGACGTGGAGGCTCTATGTAAGTTCGCTCTTGATAAGGATCTTGACCTTGCGGTTGTGGGTCCCGAGGTGTCGCTAGCGGCGGGTGTTGTGGATCGCTTCAAGAAGGCGGGTCTACGTATCTTTGGCCCAACACAGGCGGCGGCTCAGATTGAGTCGAGCAAAGAGTTCGCCAAGGAGCTTATGAAGAAGTACGACATCCCAACGGCAGCATTTGAGACTTTCGAGGATTTCGATGCTGCGCTAGCCTATGTTAAGGCGGGTTCGCTACCTACGGTACTTAAGTACGATGGACTAGCAGCGGGTAAAGGTGTGGTTATAGCTGAGAGCATGGAGCAGGCGGAGTCGGCCCTTCGTGATATGTTGCTTGACGATAAGTTCGGCAAGGGCAAGGTTGTGATTGAGGATTTCTTGGCGGGTCCCGAGTTCTCGTTTATGTGTTTTGTTGATGGTGAGAGGGTCTACCCTATGGTGTTGTCGCAGGACCACAAGCGTGCCTACGATGGCGACAAGGGTCCCAACACAGGCGGTATGGGAGCATACTCTCCAGTGCCGATCATAAGCGACAAGGATCAGCAGTGGGCGCTCGACAACGTAATGATCCCAACAGCTAAGGCGATGATCGCTGAGGGCGCACCATTCTCGGGTGTACTCTACGGAGGTCTTATCAAGACTGAGCAGGGAATTAAGGTTATCGAGTTCAACGCGCGCTTCGGTGATCCCGAGACGGAGGTTGTCCTTCCACGCCTTAAGAGCGATATCTGTGACATCTTCTGTGGTATCGCGGACTCTAAGCCCGTGAAGATCGAGTGGCACGACAAGGTGACTTTGGGTATTGTTCTTGCTTCGAAGGGTTATCCAGGTGATTATGAGAAGGGTCATGAGATTAAGATCGGCGCAGGAATCGACGCTAGAGTCTACCACATGGGTACCGCAAAGGATGGCAACAAGCTAACCACTGCGGGCGGACGTGTGATGATCGTTGTGGGTGAGGGCGCAGACCTTCGTGAGGCGCAGGCTAAGGCTTTGGCAGCGGTCGAGAAGATCGAGTGCGACAACCTCTTCCACCGTAGTGATATTGGTTATCAGGTAATTAAATAATAAGGTAAATTATTATGGCACAGATAGTAAGCGGTAAAGAGCTTTCGGCAAAGCTAAAGAGCGAGATGGCAGTCGAGGTTGCCACCTTCGATGAAAAATATGGACGTGTTCCACACTTGGTCGTTATTCTAGTTGGTGAGGACCCAGGTAGCGTGTCGTATGTCAAGGGCAAGGGCAAGGCTGCCGATGAGGTGGGTATCAAGAACACAACAATCCGCAAGGAGTCGACAATCACCGAAGCTGAGCTTCTAGGTATCATCGACGAGCTGAACGCGGACGAGGGTGTGGATGGTATCTTAGTGCAGCTACCTCTACCTAAGCACATTGACTCTGATAAGGTAATATCGGCAATCGACAAGAGCAAGGACGTGGATGGTTTCCACCCACTCAACGTAGCGTCGCTGTGGATGAAGCAGCAGTGCGTACTGCCTTGCACGCCTAAGGGAATCATCAAGATGATGAAGTCGGCGGGTGTCGAGATCGCGGGACGCAAGGCGGTGGTCTTGGGTCGTAGTAATATTGTGGGTCTGCCAGTATCGAAGCTTCTATTGGACGAGAACGCGACGGTGACAATGGCACATAGTCGTACGAAGAACCTCGCGGAGGTTACTCGTGAGGCGGAGATCCTCGTAGTGGCGATTGGTCGTCCTAAGTTTGTCACTGCCGATATGGTGGGTGATGGCGCTGTGGTGATTGATGTTGGTGTCAACCGCGACCCTGAGACAGGCAAGCTCTGTGGCGATGTTGATTTCGCTGCTATCGAGCCTAAGGCGTCTGTCATCACCCCCGTTCCAGGAGGTGTCGGACCGATGACAATTTGTTGTTTGATGGAGAACACTATCGAGTGTTTCTTGGAGCACTGCAAGGAGGCAAAATAACGACAATTTGATGTCAAACAAACGACCATTAATAGTCGGTTACCATCTAAGTATGGTGACCGATTTTTTTCATTAATATACTTTTAAATAATGTGTAATTATCAGAGTTTTCAAGAAATGTAAATTCTGAGCAATGCAAAATTTATGACAGTTTTTTTCATTTTTATTTGGATATTAACACAATAATACATAATTTTGATGGTAGTTTGTAGACTTAGTATCGAAATATACGCTCTGTGGAGGTGTATTTTGATGCTAAATGCACCGCCTAACTCATTGACTTAAAATTAGTTAATGAGCTTAAAAAGTCGAATTTATAAACTTAATATATTAACCAAAACCAAAACTAAAAACTGAACATTATGAGGAGGTACTTATTTCTAGCGGTACTGATCTTTGCTGCACTTGGTTGTAGTAAAGATGACACAGTTTCCAGCGGGTCTGCTCCTGCTGCGGGCGAGAGTGTGACAGTTACCAACAAGGCTAATGAAACCGATGCTACGGTGAACACCTTGAGTGCAACTATCACAAAAACTTATGGTTCTGATTACGAGTATCAGAGCGATAAGGTTATTAAAGTTAAGGGTACAATCAACAGCGCCGACTTCGAGTCGTTGCGTACGTTTGTATCGGTTGACCTCTCTGAGGTTGAGATCGTGGGTGACGTTCTTGTGGAGCCCTATTATATCGTGGAGTCTGCCGACGGTACGGTGACTGAGAATGCAGCTGTTATCGTAAGTGACGGATCTGCTATCCCAGCACAAGCGTTTTCTACTCGCGACGGTGTGAGCAGTTCAATTAAAAAGATCACTTTCTCGGATGCTGTGACCCTTCCAGGTTACCAAGCGTTTATGGATTGTTTGGAGCTTCTTGTAGTATCAGGAGGTAAATTCGCTTCAATCTCGGAGTCTGCTTTCGAGGGCTGTTCTGTTTTCGAGGGTGTATCGGATGTTATTGCTAACATGACAGATGGCGAGATCGCTAATCGTGCATTCTATGGTTGTAATATCAAGAATCTTGTTATCCCTGCTACCATCTCTAAGATCGGTGACGAGGCGTTCAACTTCGATCAAGGTGAGTCTAATCTGGATGCAGTTAACTTCGAGATTGTTGTACTTAAGGGTGACGCTATCCCTACTCTAGGAAGCGACGTATTCCCATACGAGTTTGCACGTAGCTATGCAGAGCCAAGTTTCCGTCGTTACGTTCTTCTTAATAGTACAACTTATGATTTCGCAGATTTCGAGCCTAAGGGTTGGAGTGATGTGAACCTTGAGGATGAGTCAGGAAGTAAGACGGACGATATCGTTATCAGTACTGTCTCTGCGGGTGCTCTTTATGACGCTGTTGCAGTTGCTATGGGTGGTGAATATGCTGCTCCTTACTCAATTATCCTTGAGAGTGGTTCTATCAACGAG
>JBCQVD010000019.1:0-25036 GCA_047173405.1 Rikenellaceae bacterium | reverse complement strand
CTGCTTGCGGTTAATTGGGGTGTATCGTGGGTCTTGTGGTAGACCTTGTGCTCCCTCGTAGTGAACGAGACGTGTTGGGTCATAGAACTTAAGCCATCCAGCCATCGCCGCGTGGTTAGGACCACATCCAGACTCATTACCTAGAGACCACATAATAATTGAGGCGTGGTTACGATCTCTCACTGCCATTCTCACGGCACGCTCAAGGTATGAGGTAGCCCAATCAGGACGGTTACCGAGGTAACCCTTATCGTGGTGACTCTCAAGGTTAGCCTCATCAATTACATAGAGACCATATTTATCACACATCTCATAGAAGTATGGATCATTAGGATAGTGTGACGCACGTACAGAGTTGAAGTTAAACTGCTTCATTAGAAGAATATCTTGTAGGATCTCCTCGCGCGTTACCGTCTTACCTCCTGTTTGGCTATGGTCGTGGCGGTTAACACCATACAACTTAACCGCAACACCGTTGATCTTAAGCTGCTCATCATCAACCTTGATATCACGGAAACCGATCTTTGTGCTTCGTGCATCAACGATCTTACCCTCTTTATCTTTAAGGGTGATTACAACAGTATAGAGGTTCGGTTGCTCCGCGTTCCACAACTTAGGACGCATAACCATACCCTCCATAATACCATAATATACATTATCACGCTGTGGGTATGGCTCCTTAAAGATGTAGTTAGCGTCCGAGGTAATAGGCTTAGGGAATACAGCCTTCTGGTCTGCATCATAAAGCTGAGCCTCGACATTCCAACCCTTTATATCGGTTTTGTTGTTGTTAACGATCTCAGGGCGAATTTGAAGCAGCGAGCGATCCTTCTCGAGGTCAACAACTGTTCTAACACCAAAATCATATAGTGACACCTGTGGTAGACCCATGACATAGACCTCACGGTGAATACCTGCCATGCGCCAGTGGTCAGCGTCCTCAAGGTAGCTACCATCGGTCCACTTCAACACCTCGACAGCTAGTTTGTTAGCTCCCTTCTTAAGGTACTGTGTAACGTCAAACTCTGAAGGCAAACAGCTATCCTCCGAGTAGCCTACCTTCTCGCCATTAACCCACACGTAGAAACCAGAGTAAACACCTCCAAAGTGGAGTATTACACGGTCACCATCCCATGACTCTGGCACGGTAAACTCTGTGATATATTGACCCACTTGGTTTTTACGATCAATATATGGCTGATTAGTTGGGAATGGGTAGGTTGAGTTGGTGTATATAGGGTATCCATAACCCTGCATCTCCCAACATGAAGGCACTTGGATCTTCTTCCATGACGAACTATTGTAATCAGACTCAAAGAAATCTTTTGAGGCATCTTTATAATCGTCAACGTATGAGAAGCTCCAATCACCATTTAGGATCACCATCTTTGATTTTGTGCGATCACCCTCAAGTGCCTGTTCTTGGGTTGTATAGGCGTAAGAGGTAGCTCTTGCTGGCATACGATCTACGCCATTGATGTGTTGATTCTGCCACTCGGGCTGTCGTCCTCGCCACTCTGCATTAGCAAAGAGCGACGTTGGCATCACCGCTGCCAACGCTAAAGCACTCAGGGAGAGTGCATAAGATAAGGTTTTTTTCATTTATAAGGTTTTTTTATGTTATGATTTCAATCTCAACCACACAATTAAACCACAAAGATAACAACAATTTAGAATATTTACAACACTATGTTTGATGTATAGGCACAAAAAAAGTGAGGCAACCGGGGGTATTCGACTTAATTCCGGGAACCACCCCATCCTTAGTCTTAGTAACAAATTATTGTTACAACCGTCCGATCTCCTCAACCAAACTAAAACTACTAACCTAAAAATGAACCTTAAAACTTCACTGCAAAGATAAGGCAAGAAATTCTATTTTGCAAATAATTTTATAAAAAAATTCACTTATTAATGCATTTTTTTTGACATCGAAAAAATATTTACTGATTTTCAGTGAGTTATGAATTTTGTTAACAGTATATTAATACTAAATATTTTTAAAAACAACTACTGTTTTATCCAATCTTCGAAATATTCTATATACTTTCGACCTATGGGTATTTCGCTAACCCCGTCACTAAGCACCACCGACGTCTTAGAGTACGACGTGACTCGCTGCCGAGAGACTATAAAAGAGCGATGCACACGGGCAAAACGACGAGCAGGCAGCAACTCCTCGATAGATTTTAGGCTCATCTGCGAGAGAATAGGGCGACCACCCACGATATGCACCTTGATATAGTTATCCATCGACTCGATATACTTTATCGAGAGCAGCGGCAACTTTACATTACGGTACTCGACCTTCAGGGTGATCTCTTCGTCTTGAGCAACAACACCCATCTGCATGCGTTGCCTCACTCGATCCACAGCCTTCACAAAGCGCGTATAAGAGAATGGTTTATGCAGAAAATCGACCGCATCGAGATCGAAGCCATCAATGGCAAACTGCGCATAAGCAGTCGTAAAGACCAGAGCCATACTCTGAACCATATCACGCGCTAATTCAACCCCATTGACTCCCCCCATCTCAATATCCAGAAACAGCAGGTCGACCTCTCTATCTCGCACAAACTCCACACCCCGCAGAGGGTCGGTAAAGGTAACCAGCTCGATACCTCCATAACGATTACAATACTCCGTGATTATCTTTAGAGCGATAGGCTCATCATCAATAGCGACACAAAACATAGACACTAAAGTTTTATCGTTAATACTGCACGATAGTCGCGCATCTGTTTATCAAGAAGCAACGTATATCGCTTCGCGTAGAGCAACGAGAGTCGATTACGGCAGTTATCAATACCAATACCCGATCTTTCGGAGCTATACTGATCCGCAAAATTTGCATTATGCGTCTCCAGAACCAACACCCCCTCATTGACCTTTATTAATATATCCACCACGCTAGGTGTATGTGACGACACGCCATATTTCAGGGCGTTCTCCACAAAGGTAATGAGCAACATAGGGGCAATCACACACCCTCGACTCTGCTGATCGCACTCGTATCTAAAATTAACCTTTGTGTGGTCGCTCAGACGATAACGCTGAAGCGATATATACTGCTCTATATAATCCACCTCCGTCTGAAGAGGTACGCTGTCCGACGTGCTATACGTACACATATACTTCATAAGGTTCGAGAACTGAATAAAGGCATCCTCCGCCATCTGCGACTTCGAGACAATCAAACCATAAAGCGTATTAAGTGTATTGAATAGAAAATGAGGGTTTATCTGCGCCTTATAGAGGGCGAGTTCAGCCCGTTTGCGCTCAACTTCAATGCTCTGCCTCTCAGCTCTTTGGCGATACAGTTCCACGAGCAGCGACACCGCAGCACCAAACGAGAGAACCAAAACATAGAGAAACCACACCGCTTGCTGCTGGGTGTGAACCCTGCGCTCTATCAACTGATTCATAGCATTCGCACCTCGCATAGGTCTCCCGAGTGGCGGCGGCATAGAGTGTTCTAGTTGATAGTGGGTAAGCATGCATGTCGCAACTAGCGAGACAACAAAGAGCGACAAAGCCACAATCCGTCGACGCCCATCGCCATAAATCAGCGAAGCGGTACTAAAGCGACACATTGCGTATGTGCTATACAACAACACCAACAACATCACCACAAAAAGCAGATTATCTTCCAACCAACGATCCACAGGAAGCAACATTATAAGTGCAGGGAGCAGAACAAGACAAAACGCAATGTCTATATATATGTGCAGTCTATTTATCTTCATATTGCAAAGTTATATGCTTTTATGCGAATAAAAAAATATAGCTAGCGTTGTTTACCACCACTTTTCTACTGTCTGCCCCCACACATTAGATAATATAGAGATATTAAGATATCTTTGGGTCATAAAACACAGCACTATGAAAATAACAACTCTTCTCGCACTACTTCTATTTCCGCTACTAGCCCTAGCGCAGAGTCCATCAAAGATCAATGGACAACTTCTTGGCGACGCAAAAAAAGAGCCTCTACCCTACCCTACGGTAGGTCTGATCCCCGAGAGCAGCAACCTCGAAAAGAGGTATATCTTCGGTGATGAGAACGGACGCTTCACCTTCAACAACGTCACTCCAGGTAACTACACTCTAGAGTTCTCATTCGTGGGCTTCCAAAAGGCACAACAAAAGATAACAATCTCCGAGCCACGTACATATACAATAACACAACACCTCAAGATAGACGACAACCTCATAGATGAGGTGACTGTAAACGCACGCGCCACACGCGCCACACAGCAGGGCGACACGATAGTTTACAACGCCGAGGCGTTCAAGGTTCTCAGCGGTAGCTCCGCCGAGGATCTAGTCAGCAAGATGCCAGGTATCGTTGTCGAAGGAGGTACTGTCGAGGCTCAAGGCGAAGAGGTCAAGAAGGTTCTCGTCGATGGAAAGGAGTTCTTTGATGGCGATGTGACCCTCGCGATGAAGACTATCCCTGCCGATATTATCGCAAGCATCGAGGTCTTTGATAAGATGAGCGACCAAGCTGCATTTACGGGCTTCGACGATGGAGAGCAGACCAAAACGATGAATATACGCACCAAGACTGGTTATATACAGGGAGCCTTCGGTGAGGTTTACGCTGGCTATGGCACAAACGATAGATATACCGTAGGTGGAAATATAAATATGTTTAACGGCGACCAACGCATCTCTATACTTGGTCTTAGCAACAATATCAACCAACAAAACTTCTCGCAGGAGGATCTCGCAGGTGTAATGTCGTCGAGCAGCAGCGGCAGAGGAGGCAGAAGAGGTCCTGGCGGAAGCTCATCATCCAACTTTATGGTTAGCTCCCTCAGCGGTGTAACATCGAGCAACGCCGTAGGTATCAACTTCGTGGATGAGTGGGGCGCACAAGGTAAAATAAAGTTCTCTGGTAGCTATTTCTTCAACCAATCGGACAACGAAAACGACACCGAAACAGATCGCCAATACTTCGACTCTACGGATGGTATATCCTCATACTGGCAGAACAAAGACACCAGCATGGACAACTACAACCACCGCTTCAACGGTCGCATCGAGTATAAGATAGACGACAACAACGAGCTTGTGATAACCCCGAAATTTAGTTTTCAGGACAACACATCTATATCTATATTAGACGGTATTAGCTACCTCGATGGCGACGCGACAGATTACGTCACCAACAACAGCATCTCTGATGTGGTGAAATACAATCTATCAACAGATGTCACCTTCCGCCACAAATTCAAGAAAAGAGGACGCACAATGTCTATCTTTATGGGCGGAACCCTCACAAACTCACAAACAGAGACAACATCCGAGATAAGCACAACCTCCACAACCGAAGAGGAGAACCAATTTAAGGATGCACTAAGTGACAAGATATCACTTCGCGGTAACGTGATGTTCACGGAGAATCTATTCAAATACCTCCAACTATCTCTAACTTATCGACTGTCGTACACCAATACCGACGCCGATCAAAAGACATTTATTCAGGATAAACTCTCAGATCTATACGACCAAATAGACTCCGATCAATCTAGCGTCTACACCTCCGACTACATCACACAATCAGGAGGAATAGGTCTTAGGTTCTTCAAGTATGGATTCTCGGCTATGATATCCGCAGATCTTCAAAATGCCTCTCTCGTTGGTGACCAGAGCTACCCATCAATAGGCAGCACCGATAAAAATTTCACATCTCTGCTACCCTCGATGTTCGTAAGATACACCCTCGACCGCTCCAACTCTTTCATGTTTCGCTATCGAAGCAACACCTCTTCGCCCGATATGGATGACCTACTAGATGTGATAGACGAGAGCAACCCACTGTTCCTCACACAAGGTAACCCCGACCTAGAGCAACAGACTAGCCACGCTGTCAACATTCGATACATACGCACATCAATGGCTGGAACAACATTTATAGCTATGCTCGGAGGAACCATATACGATCAGTACGTTGGTGACAATATCTCTATTCTCGACGATGGAGTGCAGCTAACCAAACCTATAAACTTAGATGGCTATTACTCTGCACAAGCGATGCTAACATACGGATTCCCTGTCGGGTTTATGAAGAGTAATATCAACCTCAGCGCCTCAGCAAACTACTCCAACACGCCATATCTGTACAACGACGAAGAGTATACAACGCGAGACTTAACACTCACACCAAAGGTTGTTATCGGAAGTAATATTAGCGACAAGCTAGACTTCACAATGTCGTACTCGGCGGCGGTTAATAAGGCTCTCAATAGCGACGAAGATAGCACAAGTAGTGACTATATAAGCCACTCTGCAACAGGCAAATTGGGCTGGGAGTTCTTTAACGGATTCGTCGTATCTAGCTCCCTTAGCTACACTGGCTATTCAGGCATATCAGATACCGACGATGTAGAGTACTACCTACTCAGCGCCGCTATCACCAAACGATTCCTTAAAAATCGCGCTGCAAGAATCAAGGTAGAGGCAACCGATATCCTTGGACAAAATCAATCCTTCAGAAGCTCTGTTGGAAGCAACTACTTCGAGTACACAACAAGCAACGTGCTAGAGTCATACGTTATGGTCTCGTTCAGCTACACCTTTAGGTAATAGGCTGAGTTTCAGATAAGTTTAGTGTTAAATGTTGAGAGACTAGTCACTTAACTCTAAACATTAAACACTAAACGCTTAACATTACCCCCTCTTACTCTTTAAGGCTTGGATACTGCGTCACTTGATTCACGTCCGATATTTTATACGTTTCGCGCTGATCTTCTCCCGTTAGCTGAAAAGAGACATCTTCTATCTCTAACAACTCTATATGGCGAGCGTTAAGACCATAAGCTGGCAGTGTACCAAAGAACGAGAATTCAGGATAGCGCTTCTCATCCTCCGCAACAACTATCTCAGAGTCCTCGGCACTACCTCCGCCAGGTAGTTTAACCTCAATATTAGACAACTGCACATGTTTAATCTTTGTGTTGGGTGTTCCCGTGATAAAGATTCCCGATGGCGGATTTACGCGAGACTCTTCGCAAGAGCGCGTCGTAGCGGTTATATTCGTTAGGTAGAGACCACTGATACTACCCACCGTCTGCTCTTTGGCGTCACGATATGTTCGCAGACGCTCGCCTAGACGTACGAAGATCGGCATATCGACATTTGTCATATTTATATTATCAATACGCACATTTTCAATATTAGCGCCATCGACACTGAGGACTTTTATTCCGCCTCCTTGAGTATCATAAACCTCACAGTTCTCAACTTTGATATTGCGGAAATCACCCATCGACTCAGTTCCAAACTTAATCGCACCCCAGTGACTCTTTAGTTTGCAGTTCGCCACATATACATCTTGGCAAGGCATTGGCGAGGTGGTCTTGAAACACATTGCGTCGTCACCAGTGTCAATATCGCAGTCAGTGATATTGGCTCCCGTGCAAGAGTCAAGGTCTATACCATCATTGTTTTGGTTGTCATGAGCATAGATTGAGACGCCCTTAACTACAATATCCTTACACTGAAAGAAGTGACATGTCCAAGCGGCGGGCTGACGAAGATTAATGTTGTTAAGGGTTACAGCCTCACTGCGCACAAAGCGTAGGAGGAACGGACGAGTTCCGCTACTTTGTTTGATCTGCTCTTGTGTTGCTCCGAGCTCTTGTAGGCGTTTGCGCGTTAGATTCACTTTGAAGTGCTCTCCGTCACCGTCGATTGTTCCGTTGCCTATGATGCCTATATTTTTTGCATCTCGAGCGCCTACTAAGCACTCGCCTCTACGCTGCCCTGTTGCATCCACAAACTCATCAACACAGATGTAATCAAGCGGGTTAGTCGTTCCACGAAGGGTAGCCTCGCTACGCACCTCAAGCGTTACATTATCCTTTAACAGTATAGTTCCAGATAGGTAGACACCCGATTCAAGAACAACAACACCGCCTCCCGCCTCGTGGCAAGCATCAATAGTTTGCTGTATTGCTTCGGTATTGACCGTTACACCGTCTGCAACAGCACCAAATTTCTCGACCGACCATACGTCTTGCGTACACTGCCACTGTATTGTCGCTAAAGTAAAGAGCGAAATAATAAAAAAAAGTTGTCTCATTGATATGTTTTTTTAGGTTGGTATAAGCACAAAGATAGTTTTTAAAACGATTTAATACAACTTCTGTTCATAATAAATTAACACGATGCGCTATTTATGAATTATTTTAAAAATGATTTACGTGCAATCATTATCTATTTTATTGATAATCAGCTATATAATGAATGAGGCGAGGAAAAATTCGAGAAATTAATGATTTTTTTTAAAATTATTTGCAAAATAGAATTTCTTGCCTTATCTTTGCAGTGAAGTTTTAAGGTTCATTTTTAGGTTAGTAGTTTTAGGTTGGTTGAGGAGATCGGACGGTTGTAACAATAATTTGTTACTAAGACTAAGGATGGGGTGGTTCCCGGAATTAAGTCGAATACCCCCGGTTGCCTCACTTTTTTTTGTCTAAACACGTATGATATCCTTTTTTTTACTATTTTTGTGGCAAACTTAAATAGATTCTTAAACAGATTCCAAACCTAACTTAAATAGAGAATGAAAAAAAGTATCGCTTCTATTCTTTCTGCGTGCGCACTAGCACTTACGCTAAACGCCTCTGCCGCAGAGCCAAAAACTCCCTACACGCAAGATTGGGAGAGTCTCAAAAAACACAACGCCGCACCAGAGTGGTTCGCCGATGCCAAGCTAGGTATCTACTTCCACTGGGGTATTTATTCGGTACCTGCATGGGGTTCGGAGTGGTATCCTCGATGGATGTACGTTCCAGATAGAGTTGGTTGGGGTAGCGATGTTTACGAGTACCACAAAAAAACATACGGAAAAGATTTCAACTACCACGATTTTATCCCAATGTGGAAGGCGCCTAAGTTCGACGCTAAGCAGTGGGTTGATATGTTCGAGGGCATGGGTGCTAAATTTATTGGTGCCATAGCTGAGCACCACGATGGTTTCTCTCTGTGGGATAGTAAAGTCAATGAGTGGAACTCAGTGGATATGGGTCCAAAGATCAATGTAGTGAAGGCTATTGCGGATCAAGCTAAAGCTCGCGATATGAAATTTATGGCTACCTTCCACCATGGATTTAACCACATTTTCTATCCACAAAAGGAGTGTAGTTACACTCGTTTGGTAAGTAATCACGTTATCGTACAGGCTAATCCAGAGGTTCCTCAAGATGAGAAGTATCGTGCGTTGTATGGAAATATGGATTATGATGAGGCTAATGATTACTGGTTAGCTAAGCTCGATGAGGTGATTGACGAGTTCTGCCCAGATTATATCTGGATGGACTTTGGACAACGCTACATCAAGGAGTCGCACCGTCAAAAATTCCTTCAAAACTACTTCAACAAGGCTCAAGAGCTGAACCGCGACGTTGTGGTTAATACTAAGGGTGAGTTCTTCCCTACGGAGCTTGCAGTAGTTAATGTTGAGCGCGCGACAATGGAGGATATCACCAAAGATGTGTGGATCACAGACTTCATCCTTGGTAGCGCATGGTGCTACAACAAGGAGAAACGCACTGCAATTAACCCAGATATGGCTATCCGCATGCTTGCAGAGGTGGTAAGCAAGAATGGTGTGATGTTGCTCTCGGCGGGTCCTATGGCTGATGGTACAATGCCTGAGGAGCAGATTGTAGCAATGGAGAAGATCGGAGAGTGGATGAAGCTCTACGGTGAGTCAATATACAACACTCGTCCATTTATCGAGTATGGTCAAGGTGTTACCGTTTTGAAGCGTGACCCTAAGGATGCATGGAACGAGTATGGCGCAATCAAGGCAGGTCTCAATAAGCTCAACGCTCGCGATATCCGTTACACTCGCAAAGGCAACACTGTCTATGCTCTTCAACTTGGATGGGAGCCTAACGGCTTGACTCACAATTTAACAGCTTTTGCTGAGGCTAATAAGCTTAAGGTTAAGAGTGTTAAGGTTATGGGGTCTTCTTCACGCATTGCATGGAAGCAGACAAAGGATGGACTCACTGTTACTCAGCCTAAGGTTAAGCCAACAAGAGCTGAGGCTGCGACAGTCTACGTAATTGAGCTTAAATAGTGTTTTAGATTAAAAACATAAAATATGCAGCCGCCAAAAGGTTTAAAATTTTGGATGTTAATGGGCACAGTGTACGGTGGTGTTTCCGCCTCACACTGTGCTTCGCATTCAAACGTATTGCTCATTCTAGTCGACGACTTCGGCTGGAATGATCTAGGGTGCATGGGGAGTAAGTACTACGAAAGCCCCAATATTGACAAGTTAGCGGAGCGCGGTATTCGTTTCACGAGCGGTTACTCCGCGTGTTCTGTCTCTAGCCCTTCACGAGCGAGCCTTATGACAGGCAAGGCGACACCTCGACATGGCATCACTTCGTGGATTGGTGACCCTGCAGGCGTGGCGTGGCGAGGGCATAACTTCTGCTCTAAGATGTTGCCACCCGAGTATGCGCAGTCGTTACCGCTCTCGGAGGTGACCATCGCCGAGAAGTTAAAGGAGTGTGGTTATACCACCTTTATGGCTGGTAAGTGGCACTTAGGCGATGAGGGTTCTGCGCCCGAAGATCATGGTTTCGATATTAATATAGGTGGCTACGAGGGTGGAGGTCCTCGCGGTGGTTACTTCTCGCCCTATAACAACCCGAAGCTCCCCAATATAAACCCAGGTGAGCAGCTCTCGAAGAGGTTGGCGGATGAGACGGTGAATTTCATGCGCAACAACCACAACAAACCATTTTTTGCCTACCTCTCCTTCTACGCAGTGCATGGCGCTATTCAAACAACCGAGGAGCGTTGGAGGTATTTTCGCGATAAAGCAGAGCGTATGGGTATAGCATCACATGGCTTCGAGGTAGACCGAACGCTTCCCGTGCGTGTCGAGCAAGATAACCCCGTATACGCAGGTCTTATCGCCGATATGGATAGCGCTGTGGGTATTGTCCTCGATGAGTTGTATCGACTCGGTATTGCAGACGACACCCTTGTGATCTTCTTGAGCGATAACGGAGGTGTTGTTTCAGGCGATAGCTTCTCAACATGCTTAACTCCACTCAGAGGTGGCAAGGGTCGCCAATGGGAGGGTGGCACACGTACGCCATTTATTATCTACAACCCAAAGCACAAGGGTGGTCGTGTTGATGACACCCCCGTAATTGCGATGGATATATACCCAACAATCCTTGATTATGTCGGTGCCAAGCAGACTCCCGAGCAACATATAGATGGCGTGAGCCTCAGCTCTGTGGTTAGCGGAGAGGGTGAACTCGCCGAGCGCAGTCTCTTCTGGCACTATCCACACTACGGCAATCAGGGCGGTGAGCCATCATCAACCATCAGACGCGGTGATTGGAAGTTGATATACTATTGGGAGGATAGCCGAAGCGAGTTATACAATCTATCAATTGATATTAGCGAGAGCGAACCCCTCAACCACCTCTACCCAGAGCGCGTAGAGTCACTACGAGCGGAACTTATGGAGTGGCTCAAACAGACTAATGCTCGTCGCCCAGTGGCGGATCCTCAGTATGATCCCAAGGCGGAGCACGCCGTGAAGGTGAAGTGGCGCACTAAGACGCTGGAGTACCAGGAGCGCATGCGTGCCCTTATGCTCAAGAGCGACTGGCGCCCCAACGCAACGTGGTGGGATAGCCAGCCTAAGACTATTGATTAGTAAATATTATTGTACGAAAAAAATACAGGACTGCCCTGCGCGGGCAGCGGCGGGGTGCTCCCCGCGGAGCTTTTCTTTTGTAGCGGCATGGTTTAAGAACTGCGTTCTACAATAAAAAAGTGTATTAACTGTTTAGTGTTAAGTGTTAAATGTTAAGAAACTATCGCTAACCGCTTAACACTCAACATCAAACACTTAACATTAAACATTAATCGCTTAACATTTAACACTAAACACTTAACACTAAACGCTAACCGCTTAACTACAGCTCTAAATCTCCGCCAAAGACCTCATGCCATGGAAGCCCTGCTTCACCTAGGCGCGCCATAAACGGATCTGGATCGAACTCCTCTACGTTATACACTCCTGCACCCTTCCATAGCCCCTTAGCAAACATCTCCGCTCCAAGAGCTGCTGGAACACCTGTGGTGAAGCTAACAGCCTGCGTTCCTGTCTCACTAAACGCCATCTCGTGGTCGCAGTTATTATATACGTAGTAGGTGATCTCCTCACCATTCTTAACACCTCTAATACGGCAACCGATAGATGTCTCACCATGGTAGTTTGAACCGAGCGACTTAGGATCAGGAAGAACTGCCTTCAGGAACTGAATAGGCACTATCTCAACTCCGTTATAGATAATTGGATCAATACGCGCCATGCCGATATTTTGGATTACACGAAGGTGAGTCAAGTACTCCTGACCAAAGGTCATCCAGAAACGCGCACGCTTAAGTGTTGGGTAGTTCTTAACGAGGGACTCCAACTCTTCGTGGTATATTAGGTACGACTCACGCTCTCCGATACTTGGGTAGTTCAGAGGCTTATGAATCTCGTGTGGCACAGTTGTTACCCACTCACCGTTCTCAAAATACTTACCCTCTTGTGTGACCTCGCGAATATTGATCTCGGGGTTGAAGTTTGTCGCGAACGCCATGCCGTGGTTTCCTGCATTGCAGTCTACAATATCAAGATAGTGGATCTCATCAAAGTAGTGCTTTGCTGCGTACGCAGTAAATATAGAGGTTACACCTGGGTCAAAACCGCAGCCTAGGATTGCTGTAAGCCCCTTCTCCTTGAAGCGGTCTTGGTATGCCCACTGCCATGAATACTCGAAGTGCGCTTCATCCTTAGGCTCGTAGTTTGCTGTGTCTAGGTAGTTACAACCACACTCCAGACAAGCATCCATAATGGTAAGGTCTTGGTACGGCAGCGCCACATTTATCACAATATCGGGTTTATAATCACCCATCAAAGCACATAGCTCAGCTACATTGTCGGCATCAACCTGCGCTGTTTTAACACGTTCGACACCGATAGACTCCGCAATAGCATCACACTTCGATTTGGTGCGACTCGCCAACATTACATCACTAAAGATTGGATTAGCTGCAACTTTATGTGCGACTACTGTTCCCACACCGCCAGCTCCAATTATTAAAACTCTACACATAGTACAAAATACTCTTATTAGACACTTGATATTGTTGTTTTATAACGAGACAAAGTTACAAAAAAAAGTTGGAGTAAAAAATATATCACCTCCACACATACCAAAAATGGGATGTTATAGCAAAAATATAACTTTTTATTATTACCTTTGTTGTGGTGTGAAGTGACCACTCGCGCCAAAATATTTATTGCCCCTCTCAACCACTACGAGGTAGATTAACCTTAAACGACGAGCGGGCAGAACTGTTTTAGACGCTTTTGACAATAACACTTAAAGGTTATTAACTCTATGATAAAGATAAAAGGTTTAAGAAGTCGAGTTATGTTTGGCTTTTTGAGTATCGCCACACTACTGTTCCTCTCGGGTATGGTATCTCTCTTTGAGCTTGATACGCTGAGCGATGATATGGATAGTATCATGATGACAAATAAACAGAATATGAGGCTCGCCCAGACAATGCTTAGCAATGTCCAGGATCAGAACCAGGCATTTGTTAAGATGGTAGCCTTTAGTGATTTTAGCGAAGATAGCATCGCCTTCCGCTCTCTCGAATCTCTCGAAGAGGTCATCAACACGCCAACACGTTCAAGCTCCAAAGATGCTCTGTTTGACTCACTGAAGATGAGCGTTACGCAACTACGCGATATCACAGAGCAACTCATGGAGAGCGCTTCAACATACTCTCAATACGACACAGACTCGCTGTCTACGGCACACTACAAGCTCATTTTTGACGAATATACCCCAATATACAATCGCGTCATAGGGGATATCACCAACTACATGACAACAAGTCAATACTCGCTCGCTCCTCGCGCCGAGCGACTTCAAAATAACGCATACCGAGCAGTTACACCTATTTTTATATCACTCATTGTGATGATAGCAATTGTTCTACTTCTCTACTACTTCATATTGATCTATTGCGTAAACCCAATAATCAAGATGAACAAAGCTCTGGGCGACTACCTCGCTTTTAAGGTTCCATTCAGCATCAAAGACGAGTGGCGCGACGAGGTGCTTCTACTGCGCGAAAAGATCGAATCGCTGATTATCCATAGCAAAAAGAGTAAATTGTAGATATCATGAGACTAGGTGTTGTTTTCAGATATATAGGAGTCGTTATGTTATTCTTGGCTCTGGCGATGGCTCTCTCGGCAATGGTTGCTTTTGTGAGTCACGACACCTCTTTCTATGCACTTCTTATATCATCGCTTCTCACGGCTCTGCTAGGTGCTGTGCCTCTTATTTTTGTCGATAAGACCAACCAGATAACGACAAAAGAGGGCTACTCGATAGTGGTGGGCGCTTGGCTGCTAGCGTGTATCGTAACAACCTTCCCGTACGTTATTTGGGGCGGCGAGTTCTCATTTACCAACGCATGGTTCGAATCGGTATCTGGACTCACGACAACTGGAGCCTCGATACTCACCAACGTCGAAGCGCTACCTCGAGGGCTCCTCTTTTGGCGCATGACCTCGACATGGGTCGGCGGTATTGGTGTTATCATGTTTGCGCTGGTTATTCTTCCATCCATCGGTCGCAGTAAGATGACTCTATCCAATGTCGAGCTGTCACCAATGGCTAAAGATAACTACCGCTACAGAACTCAAACCATAGTACAGATAATACTTGTAGTCTACGTGGGTCTTACTCTACTCACCTCGCTGCTGCTTAAGGTCGCTGGAATGAACTGGTTTGATGCCATAGCTCACGGAATGTCATCTATTGCAACGAGTGGTTTTGGTACAAAAAATAGTAGTATCGCATATTTCGACTCCGTGCTCATAGAGAGCATTATTATTGGAGCGATGATACTCGCGGGTACTCACTTTGGACTTATATACGCTACGGTAACGGGAAAGCACAACAATATCTTCCGCTCGGAGGTGATGCGCTTATATATCGGACTTATTGCCGTTTGCAGCCTACTCATAGCCTTCAACCTCTACCTCACGGATAGTTGTAGCAGCTTCGGCGAATCGTTCCGACAAGCCATATTTCAGTTTACATCACTAATAACAACCACTGGGTACGCCACTGTCGACACCAATCCATGGCCCTCGTTTACGATAATACTTCTTATATTTGGCTCCATAATATGCGCATGCTCTGGATCTACAACTGGAGGTATTAAAGTTAATCGACTACTGTTAGCGAGTAAGATATTCAAGACACAAATCAAACAGCAACAGCACAATAACGCGATATTTAGAATCCGAGTAGATGGGATATCTCAAGACCGAGAGATTCTACACGGGGTTACGATATTTATTATTCTATACCTTGCACTAATCTTTGTCGGGACACTCATTTGCGGTCTCTTTGGGTTAGATCTAATGACGGCATTCTCGGCTGCGGCTGCGTGTCTAGGTAATGTGGGTCCAGGCTTTGGAGAGGTAGGATCGCTTGACAACTACTCCGAGATGCCAACATTCTTGAAGTTCTTTCTCACTTTCCTCATGCTCCTCGGACGTCTTGAGATCTTTGGACTTATACAACTATTTTTAATTAAATGGTGGCGATGACAACTTTTTTTAAACACTTCACAATATCAGTTGCCCTAGTTCTAGTTATTGCAGGGGCTACAAATAGACAAGCGCTCGCTCAAACTCAAGCAACGGGTGAGCAGAGCGAATACAGCACCCTTAAAACAGCTGAGAGCCAACTTAAATCGAAGGAGGACTCTCTTACGCGAGTTATCACTTCACTACGCTCTAAATTTGCAACAAGCACACCAGAACAAAAAGAGGCGATATCAAAATCTATTATCTCAAGCGAAGGGCTACTCTTTGAATTGAGAGCTAAAAGGAGCGCTTTAGAGATTAAGATAAGCGAGATGGACGCCCTAGAGGCTCTAAGCAGCAACAACTCTCCAGAGGCAAACGACCCAAAAAAATCCGCATCGAAACAGATCTACGAAAGTTATCAAGCAAAAAAGAGGCTCCCTTCGCAGGATATTGCATCACTTCGCAAGGCGCAGATAAACGAAGCTCGCGTAGCACTCATAGCGAGTGATTATAGCTCCAACTATGAGCAGCTATCAATACTCAGCCAAAGGTACAACCAAGCGAACAGACAAGAGGAGGCGGATAGTATAATGACCGCATACAACCGCCTAGACTCTATAAACACCTCTAAAGCTATCTCTTTAACCGCCGAGTGGAGCGAGCTGTACGACTCCAAGGGGTTTGCGTATGCCCTACTTATGGAGTCGATAGGTCGAAAAGATATCCTAGATAAGGAGACCTCGATACAACAAAAAGCAGCCTCTTTTATCGTCGAGCATGAGGAGCAGACGCAGAGTCGCGATCTACTGAAGTACTACGCACAGAAAAGAGCACTTACAGAGTACGAGATCGAGATCTCTTTAGCTCTCAATATGCCCAACGCGCTGGATTCACTAAAAAAAGTGCGCAGCTCGCTTGATGTCGCGGAGTTCCGCTACCCACCCATCTCACTCGAGGAGCGTCTATTTATCGACTATGAACCTATTAAATTCTCGTCACAAGCGCAATACACAGGTAGCAATCCAATACCAGATGGCAAGGTCTACGACAAGGGTTTAATATACCGTATTCTTGTCGGCACATTTCGCACACGTCAAGCAGCAACTCTCTTTAGAGGTGCATACCCACTCTATATTATAAAGGATAACAACAACATGCTGGCTTACTACGCAGGAGGCTACGCTACACTCAAGGAGGCTGAAGCGGCTCGTCAAACAATGCTAAAGCGCGGATTTAAGCGCCCCGAGGTTGTGGAGTGGAGCGATGGCACACTAACAAATCTCACGCGTCACCCACGCGCCGAAGCAAATGAATTTAGGATTGAAGTACGCAATCAGCAAAAATTATCTGACAGCGTACTAAATAAGATCACAACTCTAGCTCCCGAGTGCGAAATTTCTCGCGTCGGCACAACTTTTATTATCGGAAAATTCACAGAGAAGTTAACAGCTAAATCGCTTGTCGAGGAGATCACAGAATTAGAGCCTTCGATAGAGATTGAAATCGTTGAAATCGAAGAGTAAGAAGTTGCTTAAATCTTCTCGTTTTCGTATGAAAGTCAAATATATCTTCTTGAAAATCAAAAAATCACATATTTTCAAAAATAAAACTGTTTACAAAAAACGACCATATACGATACTCTAACAACGATTTTTACTCAAATGGAATAAATAACTGTCAAAAGTTTTGCATATCAATAATTATTACGTATCTTGCAGTCATATTCAAACACTAATAGTTAATTTTATGACAGGTACAGTTAAATGGTTCGATAGTACAAAGGGCTATGGTTTCATTGCTTGCGAGAACGGAAAGGAGTACTTCGTACACTTCTCAGGAATCGAAACAGAAGGATTTAAATCTCTTACAGAGAAACAAGCAGTAGAATTTGAGCTTGCAGTAGGTAACAAAGGCGAACAGGCAGTCAATGTAAAAGTAATATAATAAAATATAATACAACAATACATTTCCTACACCTTTACCAAATTAAAGGACTCTCCACAAACACTTCAAAAGTGCTATGGGAGAGTCCTTTTTTTTATTTTAAGAAGTTGCCCAAAATTTGGATAATTATAAATATTGCCGTAACTTTGGAGCACTTAAACAAATTCTTAAACAAAAGTTAAACTCATTAACTAATAAAATATTATGAAAGAAGCTATTGCAATCTTGACAGGTGGTGGTCCTGCACCTGGTATGAACACAGTTGTGGGAAGCGTTGCTAAAACATTCCTACAAAAAGGATACAAAGTAATCGGTCTTCACGCTGGTTATTCTGGTCTTTTTAACCCAAACCCAATCACCGAGGAGATCACATTCCCTATGGCGGATGATATGTTCAACCGTGGTGGATCATACCTTCAGATGAGCCGTTTCAAGCCAACTGACGCTGATTTTGCCAACAACTTCAACCTATCATTCTTCACTGAGAACAACATCAAGTTGCTCGTAACCGTAGGTGGTGATGACACTGCGTCAACTGCAAACCGTATCGCTAAGTTCCTTGAGGAGAAGCAGTATCCAATTGCAAATATCCACGTTCCTAAGACTATCGACAACGACCTACCTCTTCCAGCTGGTGCTCCAACATTTGGATACGAGTCTGCTAAAGCTTCAGGTTCTGTTATCGCAACAACAGTATATTGCGACGCTAAGACTTCAGGTAACTGGTTCGTAGTAGCTGCAATGGGTCGCTCGGCAGGTCACCTTGCATTTGGTATCGGTGAGGCTTGTCACTACCCTATGACTGTTATCCCTGAGATGTTCAACAAGACTACAATCACTGTTGATAAGATCGTAAACCTTGTAGTTTCATCTATCATCAAGCGCAAGCTTATGGGTATGGATTATGGTGCTGCAATGATCTCGGAGGGTGTATTCCACGAGCTTTCTGACGAGGAGATCAAGAAGAGCGGTATCAACTTCTCTTACGATGACCACGGTCACCCAGAGCTTGGTAAGGTATCAAAGGCTCACATCTTCAATGAGATGCTTGAGAACAAACTCAAAGAGATCGGTGTTAAGGTTAAGAGCCGTCCAGTAGAGATCGGTTACGAGGTTCGTTGCCAAACTCCAATCGCTTATGACCTTACTTACTGCTCTGAGCTTGGTATGGGTGTATATCAACTCTTCTCTGAGGGTAAGAGCGGATGTATGGTATTCGTAAACAGCGAGGGTAACGTATCACCTCTTTACCTTAAGGATCTTCAAGACCCTACAACAGGTAAGATTCCACCACGTCTCGTTGATATGAGCTCAGATAAGGTAGCTAACGTTATCAACAACGTAATGTGCTACATCACAGAGGCTGACTACGAGGCCGCTAAGGCTTATGTAGCTAACCCTGCTGACTATGACTTCAACAAGATCCTTAACTGGTAAACAAGTTAGGATTATATATCCCCCAGAGGTGAATTGACTAAGGTTGATTCACCTCTATTTTTTTGTGCGTGTTTGGCGTGAAGTTTGCCCTTGAAAGGTTGTATTTAAAACTTTACGATTATGAAAAATTCAAACACTCTACTCTGTTCACTTATCGGGGGCGCGATCCTAGGTTCTGCGCTAACAATCCTCCTAAAATCTAAATCGGCCGCCAGCATGCGCGAAAAGGTACACGGCAGAATCCTTAGCGAGATCGAACACCTTCGCGAACACATGTGCAGGTGTAAGGATGGTGATTGCTCCATGGACTCTATGGAGGGCATCGAAAAAAGCGAACAACAAGCATAGATGACCACCGAACGCCAGCACACTCTTAGTTGCGTCGTGATATTTGTTATCACAGCACTAATATCGTCAACACTTCTGATCTCGTCATTTATACTCTGGCTAGGAGATATTATCGGTTCACACCTCTTAGCCATGGTGCTCGTAGGAGTGGTCTGCGGGGTTACAGCGTTTACGATATACAGGATCTCGCTACACGCCATGGTGAGTAGACTAAAGGAGCAGATTGATACAATTTATGATGTCGCCTCAACCGCTCAACTGCTCTTTCGCAGCGGCATAAAGTCGATCCTTGGTTGGCTCTCGAAGTTATAGTTTCTGCTTTGCTGAGGAGTGCCCTGCGCGGGCGGCGGCGGGGTGCTCCCCGCAGAGCTAAACTTTTTGTAGTGGTTATGGTTTAAGAACTGCGTTCTACAATAAAAAGTGTCAAGATAATTATCTCAAATAAATTTGGATAACCATCTTAACTCTTTTCATTTTATAAACACTGAAGTGCTTAAAACCAAACCGTAATAACCGTTGAATGTTTAGTGTTAAGTGTTGAGGAATTAAACGCTTAAGACTAAACGATGTTATCTCATCTGTTAATAGCTAAACTTTAGTTTGCGAGTATGAAGTGGAAGAGATGGGTGATGAAGTTTACTTCAATTGCTCATCTCTTCCGCTTCAATAGGCTTGAATAAAGACTGTTTAACAGATGCAATACAAAGAATAGCTCCGCGGGGAGCACCCCGCTCGCCGAAGGCAGTCCTCGAGAGTAAAAAATCGCTTTTCAGGAGGGAGGGCGAGGAAATATATACAACTGCCCTGCGCGGGCAGCGGCGGGGTGCTCCCCGCAGAGCTATAATTTTGATTTTGTAGGATATTATGGAGTAACAAAAAAAGGATGACAATCACTTGCCATCCTTAATTTGTTTGATACCTAGTCCGCTATTAACACTCGCTCTCAACCTCCTTGAAGAGGTCGATATCGCTAAGTGGTGAGTTCATGATATAGCTATAAGCCTCCTCGATTTTTGATGATGCTAGCTTTGCAAAAACCTTTGTAGAGCTTAGGTAGTCACCCTCCACCTCTGTTGCCATACGCGCTAGAAGGTGAGTGATAACAATGTGACCAGCGCTCTCAACAAGACGACGAGCATGGAACTCCTTATATCCCTTCTGCTCCTTATCGAACGCCTCAACACGCTCGATCATCTCCTCAAGTTTGGCGCGCAGAGCCTTCATGCTCTCCACGATAGGCTTTGTAGCCTCGCTGCGTGGCTCCTGCTCATAGACTGCGATCTGCTCTAGGAACACACCCTTAGTCACGCCATTGATCGCTGCAACAACCTGAAGTTGTGTTGTTCCCTCGTAGATATTCATGATACGCGCATCACGATAGAGACGCTCACAAGCGTAATCCTTCATGAAACCTGAACCACCATGGATCTGCACCGAATCATAAGCCACTTGGTTAGCATACTCCGAAGAGAAGAGCTTTACGAGAGGTGTAAAAGCATCAGCCAAACGGTTGTAGAACTTCATTGTTTGACGCTCCTCAGGCTCAAGAGATCTCTCATGAGCAATATGAGCATACTGCTTGTAGACCTCAACGAAACGAGCTGTCTCATAGAGCAGTGCGCGAGCACCTGTTGTCTTAGCCTTCATATTTGATAGCATCTCGCTAACGGCAGCAAACTTAATGATCTCCTTGCCGAACTGCGCGCGCTCGCCTGCATACTTCAAAGCTTCACGATACGCCGCCTCACAAAGACCAACCGACTGAGCACCAATACCCAAACGAGCGGCGTTCATAAGCGACATAACATATTTGATAAGACCCATCTTTCTATCACCCACCAAACGAGCTGGCGCATTAGTAAAGACAAGCTCACAGGTAGGTGAACCCTTGATACCTAGTTTATTCTCGATACGACGAACCTTAACACCTCCATCGCGCTTATCATAGACAAGCATTGAGAGTCCGCGAGCATCTGAAGTGCCCTCCTCGGTACGAGCCAAGACAAGAGAGACTTCGCCATCACCATTGGTGATAAAACGCTTCACGCCATTGAGTAACCATCTATCCGATGACTCGTCCCATGTAGCCTTAAGCATCACAGCACCTAGGTCCGAACCAGCATCTGGCTCTGTTAAGTCCATCGCACATGTCGCACCTGCTGATACCCATGGCAAGAATAGTTGTTTGATCTCCTCGCTTGCGAACTCGTTGAGGGTCTCGGCGCAATCCTGCAAACCCCAGATATTCTCGAAACCTGCATCCGCGCGGGCAACCATCTCGTTAGCCATTGCAAAGGCAACAAGTGGAGCGTTCAAACCATCATACTTACGAGGGATAGTGAGTCCATTGAGACCCGCCGCGTTGACAGCCTCCATATTGCGAACTGTTCCGCTAGCGTATATCACGCGGTCGTTCTCAACACGAGGACCTTCGTGGTCGACCTCCTCGGCATTGGGAGCGATAACATCTCCACACACCTCACCGACAATCTCCAAAGTACGATTGATTGAATCCATCGCATCCTCAAAATCTTGTGGTGCATAGTCGTAAATATCCTTCTCGGCATAACCGCGCTCCTTAAGCTCCACAATCTTCTCCATCATTGGATGTGAGAGGTGGTACTTCAACTCTTTATTATCTAAAAAGAAATTAGCCATTACTTTGAATTTTGTTTGTAGTACTTAATCATCTTAGGGATAATCTCATTGACATCACCCACAATGGCATAATCTGCCAACTTGCAAATTGGAGCATCAGCGTCCGAGTTAATCGAGATCACCATTGCCGACTGGTCCATACCCGCAGTGTGCTGGATTTGACCAGATATTCCACACGCGATATATAGCTTAGGGCGTACCGTAACTCCTGTCTGTCCAATTTGACGCGCATGCTCCGCGAAGCCTGAGTCTACCGCCGCGCGGCTCGCTCCGACCTCACCACCTAGCAGTGATGCAAGCTCGTGAAGCTGTGCAAAACCAGCCTTTGAACCCATACCGTAGCCTCCAGCAACGATAATACCTGCACCCTTGATGTCGATCTTGCGCTCCTCGATTTTACGCTCGATGATCTTAACCGCGAGGTCTGCGTCGGTAATAAACTTCTGCCACTCGATCTTAACAACCTCCGCAGCACCTGGTGTTGCTGCATACTCACGACGCATCACACCCTCGCGCACGGTCGCCATTTGTGGGCGGTTGTCGGGGTTGATAATTGTAGCGATGATATTTCCTCCAAACGCAGGACGGATTTGATAGAGTAGATTCTCATACTCCTTCTTGGTCTTTGGATCGGTGTGTCCACCAATCACAAGCTCCGTACAGTCGGCTGTAAGTCCGCTATAAAGTGCCGACGATACGTGAGGCGCAAGGTCGCGACCTACCGAAGTAGCGCCAAAGAGTACGATCTGAGGTTGCTGCTCCTTGATAAGACCACAAAGCACTGCCGAGTGTGGAAGAGTTTGGTAAGGCGCAAAGATTGAATCATCTGCAACCCACACAGTATCCGTTCCATATTTAGCCAGTTCAGCCTCCATGCCCTCTACTCCACTCGAGAGAACTACCGCCTCTAGTTTAACGCCTAGTTGTGTCGCGAGATCACGACCTTTGGTGAGAAGTTCAAGACTTACATCTGCAATCTTGCCCCCCTCAATCTCTATATATACAAATAAGTTATTCATATTATCTACCCCCTTTATTATCCGAGCGTGTGGCTCCCGATTAGTTCAACGATAAGCGAGTTAATATCCTCATCCGAGGCTGTAAGTCGCTTAGACTCCTTAGCTTGAAAGACTACATTCTGGATCTTCTTAACCTTGGTAGGTGATCCTAGAAGCCCTAGCTGCTGCTCATCTGGGTCGACATCACTTGCTCCCCACACTGTGATTTGTAGATAGTCACGCTTAGCTGCCATCTGCGACGCAAGAGAATCCTCTTGCTCTGCCACCTCCAACGAAGTGAGAGCATACTTATACTTCATTACACGCTTCGCATTACGCGGACGACACTCTTTGGCCGACTCGTTAACGGTAATAACCATAGGTAGGGGCGCCTCAACGACCTCGGTGCCATGCTCCAAACGGCGCTTGATAGTGATTGTATTCTCACCCACAGAGAGAATCTCCTCGGCATAGGTTACCTGTGGCAAGTTCAACTTCTGAGCTACCTGAGGTCCCACCTGAGCGGTATCACCGTCGATAGCTTGACGACCTGCAACTATTACATCTGCCCCAATTTTCTTTAAAGCACACGATAGCGCGTATGAGGTAGCTAAGGTATCGGAACCTGCAAATTTTCGATCTGTAAGGAGGTAACCACCGTCCGCTCCACGGAACATCGACTCACGGATAATATCCGCCGCGCGGGGAGGTCCCATGGTCAACACATGGATTGTAGAGCCCTCGACAGCATCCTTTAGTGAGAGTGCTGCTTCGAGTGCATTGAGATCCTCAGGGTTAAAGATGGCGGGTAGGGCAGCTCGGTTTACTGTACCCTCAGCCGTCATAGCATCTTTTCCCACGTTGCGCGTGTCAGGCACCTGTTTTGCCAGCACAACGATTTTCAATGCTTGTTTCATTTGGTTTTGTTTTAGGTTCTAAAAAATTACTCTTTATTATGTAAAAAAGGGAGGCTACATTGAGCAATTAACACTCACTACATACCTCCCCGTCTGTTTTAATTACGCTCTGATGATAGTCTCTTCTCTATCGGGACCCACCGAGATAACTTTAATTGGCACACCTGTCTGCTCTTCGATAAACTCGACATACTCCTTGAACTCAACTGGGAATTCTTCATACTTGCGAATACCGCAAATATCACACTTCCAACCCTTGAACTCTCTGTATATTGGTTTAATCTCGCACTCAACAGTGTATGGGAAATCCTCTGTTCTTTCGCCATCAATTTCGTAGGCTACAGCTACTTTGATAGTCTCAAAATCATTCATCACATCGCTCTTCATCATGATAAGCTGCGTTGCTCCGTCGACCATAATAGCGTACTTAAGAGCTACCATATCCAACCATCCACAACGACGCTCACGACCCGTCACCGCCCCATACTCGTGACCTATATCGCGTAACTGCTTGCCTGTCTCATCGAATAGCTCCGTTGGGAATGGTCCGCTTCCTACACGCGTACAGTACGCCTTGAAGATACCAAATACCTCGCCAATCTTATTAGGAGCGACACCCAAACCTGTACATGCACCAGCACACACGGTGTTCGAAGATGTCACAAATGGGTATGAACCAAAGTCAACATCAAGGAGTGTTCCCTGTGCTCCCTCCGCTAAGATTGTATCTCCATTTGCAAGGAACTTATTTACGACATGCTCGGAGTCGATAATAGTGAAGCCCTTAAGGTACTCAATAGCCTCAAACCACGCCTTCTCAAGCTCATCTACGTTATAATCATAGTTTAAAGAGGTCAATATCTGCTCATGACGAGCCTTAGCCTTGGCGTATATATCTGAGAAGTTAAGGAATATATCCCCCACTCTCACACCGTTACGGCTGATTTTATCTGTATATGTAGGACCTATACCCTTACCCGTGGTTCCTATCTTCGCAGCACCTTTAGCAGCCTCATTAGCTGCGTCGAGAGCACGGTGTGTATTTAGTATACTTTTTTTTGAAGAAA
>JBCQVD010000127.1:0-4564 GCA_047173405.1 Rikenellaceae bacterium | reverse complement strand
GGCGGAATAAATTTGAGCCTGGCTCCGATTTGTTTCGCCTTTTCTTATGTCCCTATAGTTTCTTGACCTCAATTCAGTTGCATTTGCAGGTTGAATTCAGCATATATCATAACGCTCCTTTTTCTCACATCGCTGACCTTTCTATATTCGAAAGATTATAGAATGCAGTACATCGACGCTACGGCGGGATTACCACAAGCCGATGTTAAGAGCATAGCACAAGACAATAACGGTTTTTTGTGGATCAGCACCAACGACGGATTGGCGCGATATGATGGCTACGAATTTAAAAACTACTCCGTCATAAAGGAGGGAATACCCACAAGCCTCACGCGTACGCTTAAGTGCGATGCTCTGGGTAACTTATGGATTGGAACACTTGATCGCGGACTTTTCGTATATGATAGCTCGCTGGAGCGCTTCGATAATATATCTCAAAAGCTACCTCAGGATGTAAACAACAAACACCTATTTATATATGATATAGCGATAAATAAGATCGACAACTCAATCTGGATAACACAAGAGTTTGGTCTTGTGTATCGAATAGAGTATAGCGGAGAGGGTGATAAACGACAGTATCAAATTAAACACTACGCAATACCCGAACTTGATAAACAGAGAACAAACTCTTCGTCACTAATGGTTGATAGCTTAGGGCGCACTATAATCGTAAAGACAAATAAGGCGTACATCTACAATCAGCACAACGACAGCTTTGAGGCTCTCTTACCAAAGACAATAAATCATATTGCACAACTAAAAATTGGAGGCGACCGACTATACTACATTAAGTATGGTCGACTGCACTCATCTCTATTTGATGGGACAGAGGCTCGACTGGAGAGCACTCTCGCAATTAAATACTTCTTAAGAGGTGACAATGGCGTATTGTGGCTCTTTACCAATGATGGCATATACTACAAATCAAGCACTGAGAGTGAGCACCATAAAATTTCCGACACTGCACACGTTGTGCTGTGTTCGAAAGAGGATTCGCAAGGTAATATGTGGGTGGGGCTTCTTCGCAAAGGATTACTTGCCATCATGGACGACAAAGCACCATTTATGCACTATGCCGAGAATCAAAGCGCGGAGACGATATTTGAAAATACGCAAAAAGATATCATCGTAGGCTCTATTGGTGGTGAATTAAACCTCCTAACTCCCGACACACTAGGTAGATACTCATGCCACAATATCGACATCAAGCAGAGCAATCAAAACATCTTCGCTATCGGGGAGAATCACTTAAGAGATGAATACATAGTATGTCGAAGCGGCATTGCGTATGCTATAAAAAGAGATGATATCATAGCTAATAACACCTCAACGGCACCACACACAAAGATAGAGTCCGCGGAGTCTATACGATCCATAACCTTTGACTCTACGTATGTATGGCTTGGCTCCTATGCTCACGGGCTTATGTTATACGATGCTCAGGAGTATAAGCTAATATCTTGCTTTACGGATGTGTCACCACAGCTCAAACTACCATCAAATATCGTAAGAAACACGCTCCTTGACCGCGACAATAACCTATGGGTCGCAACATCAAAGGGGTTGGTTCGAATTGCAGCAGAGCAGAGATTCTCCGACTCTCCACAATACAAGATATACCAACACGATAAAGATGACCCCTCATCAATATCATACGACTACATAATACCTATTGCCCAAGATACCAAAGGGCGTATTTGGATAGGTACGCTGGGTGGTGGCGTTAACTGTTTAACATTCGACCGCGATGATAAGATCATTGAAAATGTGATTTATACAACTCAAAACGGACTATCGAACAACTCAATAAAGGGTATTGTTATTGACAACCAAGATATGGTTTGGGTAACAACAAACAGAGGTGTTAACCGCATAGATCCACAAACAAAAAAAGTTAAGTTATACACTCCTAGACATGGGCTTCAAAGCTATGAGTTCAGTGAACTGTCGGCTATAAAGCTAAGCGATGGTCGCATAGCTTTAGGTGGTGTCAATGGCTTGAATATCTTTGACCCTCAGGACATTGTAGAAAATAACCAGCCAACACCGATCACAATAACGAGCTTTACGCTTCTAAACAAACCTATTAAACCAGGTGAGTTATTTTACGGCGAAGAGATACTACAACACACCATAGCGCAGAGCCACGAACTAGAGTTAAAATATAAATTTAATAGCTTCGCCTTCGAGTTTCTTTCGATTAATCTCACCAACCCTCAAAGTGTTAAATATAGCTATATGCTTGAGGGGTTTGACCACCAATGGAACACCACCCCATGGAACAATCGAATAGCGCGATACACCAACATCCCCCCTGGAGAGTACACATTCAAAGTGCGCTCTCAGAATAGTGATGGCGAGTGGTCTCAAAGTGCAGAGATCAAAATTAGGGTTCAATACCCCCCACTACTCTCCCCTATTGCATTTATTGTATACGCCCTACTCCTGATCGCATCTATCTTTTTAGTTATCTGGGAGATCCGTCGCCGTCAACGCGAAAAGACTAAGATTATACTCATGCAACAAGAGAAGCAACAGCTACGCGAGCTATCGCAGATGAAACTAAACTTCTTTACCAATATATCGCACGAATTTAGAACCCCTCTAACACTAATCATAACACCACTACAGCTTCTGCGCTCTGGTGCAAATATCGGAAAAGAGAAGAGAGATCGCTACCTAGATGTTATTGCTTACAACAGCAATATACTCTATAACCTTATAACTGAATTCCTGAATATGGCTAAATCTGACAAGGATAATTTTGATATTAACCTTCGCCAGATAGATGTTGTCGCTCTTACCAAACGCGCATTTATGCAGTTTGAAACGTGGACACAACAGCAATCAATCACGGCCGATTTAGATCTACCATCGAAAGTTATAATGGCTATGGCAGACCCTATTAAATTAGAGGAGATCATCTACAACCTACTATCTAATGCTATAAAGTACACCCCTACAAATGGTCGTATACACCTCTCTTTGCACGAGGAGAGTGATAATTTCATAAGCGTAAGCATCAGCAACTCGGGCGAGGGTATAAGCCCCGAGAAGCAGAGTCATATTTTCGAACGTTACTTCACAGCAAGCGACAATGGCGATGGCGTGGGCATCGGGCTATCTCTAACAAAGAACCTTGTTGAACTACATGGCGGAGAGCTTAGTTTTACTAGCAACAGAGAGTGTACAACCTTTACATTTACCATTCCCGTAGGCGATATTATCACTAGCGAGAAGCCTCAACTGCCATCAAGCAAAGAGACCTCTTTTGCACCTTCGCCCACGCATATTAACAAATCGTACAACTGTAAAATATTAATTGTTGACGACAATCAAACAATCGTATCACTATTAGAGGATCTGCTATCCCCCACCTACACAATAATTAAAGCATATAACGCAGAGGAGGCGTACGAAGTAGCTCAGAAATCACTTCCTTCATTAATCATCTCGGATGTACGCATGAACGGATTGAGCGGCGTAGAGTTGTGCAGGCAGCTCAAAGAGTCCGAAAAGACATCACATATACCTATCATATTACTCACGGCTAATGCCTCAAAAGAGTCTCAAATGGAGGGTATACAGACACAAGCTGATGCTTATATAATAAAACCTTTTGACAATGATATTCTGCTAGGGCAGATCCAATCACTCTTAGCCAACAGGGAGAGTATAGTGGCTAAATTCAATCTCTCAGGCAGCGGCGAATTAGCCTCGCTGTACCAAAGAGACGAAGATCAAGAGTTTGTTAATCAAGTGATTAAAGTTATCGAAGATAATATATCAAACCCCGACCTATCTGTTGAGATGCTGTCAACAAAACTTGGAATACACAAAGTTACACTCAACAAGAGGCTCAAAAAGGTTGTGGACAAGACAGCCAACAGCTTTATACGAAGTGTGCGCATGAAGTATGCCGCAGCAATGCTTGTAAATGGCAACTACACAATCGCCGAGACCACTTACGCAATTGGACTCAACGACCTGCGACACTTCCGTGAATGTTTTAAGCGAGAGTATGGTGTGCTCCCTTCGGAGTATGCAGCATCTACACCAATGAACGATAACGAACAAGCATAGCTGTGTTAAGTGTTAAGTGTTAAGTGTTGAGTGTTAAGCGTTAAGTGTTAAGCGTTAAGTGTTAAGCGTTAAGTGTTAAGCGTTAAGCGTTAAGCGTTAAACATTAAACACTAACCGCTGCAACTTCGCTTGTTGAGCAAACGTATGTTTGCGTGCATGTGATTATAGGAAATAGGGACAAAGCTTGCTTTAAGTTCCTATTTCCTATAATCACAATGAATCAAGAATTGATTTACCAACAATCGCAATAAAAGTAAATGGGAGCTTGCTCCCCGCCCGTCGGCGTGAGACAGTAAGAAGCAATACAAAACACAATGCTCCCCGCGGAGCTGGAGACAATCCTACATTTATCTACTTAAAACCTGAGTTTTGGATAAGGGAAATTTATTGTTTACCTGTTAGTTTTATCAATTTCCCATATCTAAAACTCAGGTTATCGGCTTTAAAAAGCCGATGTATATTCGATAAACCCCTCTTG
>JBCQVD010000126.1:0-4622 GCA_047173405.1 Rikenellaceae bacterium | reverse complement strand
CCAATATCCATAATTAAGTCGTTGTTTCAATTTCAAATAACGAGCAAACCAATAAATTGTAATTCACCCCTTTAAAAAGGCACAAAGGTAATTAATATTCATCGGTTTTGCAACTATATTAATGTATATCCTATTTACACATGTCAAAATTGTATAACTTTAACAGTTTCTGAGAAACTGTATAAATTTTGTATCGAAGTTATTTTAGAGCTATTTTGTATTAGTTTTTGCACTTCAAATGAGGCGAATAGTGGTTCTATTTAACGATTTTGAGGTGTAAAAAATGATGCAAAAGAGACAAAAAGAACGAAAATATAAAACTTAAACAGTTTCTCAATATTTTTATATAACTTTGTACTATCTACACGGAGTGAATTATGGCAAAAAAGATAGCAAAAACTAACGCTGTGAGGCTATTATCACAAGCACACATAGCCCACAAACTAGTATGTTATGAGGTGGACGAGAGCAATCTTGCCGCGACACACGTAGCCGAACAGTTAGGCGAAAATGTAGCACAGGTATTCAAAACTCTCGTCTTAAAGGGTGATAGAACGGGACACCTCGTATGCGTTATACCTGGCGACAAGGAGCTTAACCTTAAACTCGCAGCTAAAGTATCAGGCAATAAAAGCGTCGAGATGATCCCCATGAAAGAGCTTCTACCTACGACAGGTTATATTCGTGGTGCGTGCTCTCCTATCGGCATGAAAAAACCCTTCCCAACATATATTGACGCCTCGGCGCTTATGTTTAGTGTAATATATGTTAGTGCAGGCATTCGCGGCATGCAGATTGAAGTCAACCCTAGCGAATTAATATCTTTTGTCGGAGCTACGACTGTCGAACTAATTGCATAAGGTAGCAAATAGCCGCACATGCCCGCTCACTGAAGGAATAAGAAACGACAATAAAAATTATTTAATCAAATAAATTTATACCTTTGCGGTAAATATCAACACTTAAGCTATGATTATTCGCAGGATTTTCAAGTGGTTAGCTATATTTATTGGCACACTATTACTTTTATGGGGCGTTATTATCGGTTTGATCGCAACCCCCGAGATCTTAACTCCCAGAGTTGTAACTATATTGCAACAACACACCAAAAGTGAGGTCTCGATTAAGAGTGTCGACCTATCGCTATTCAATCGCTTCCCAAATATAACGCTACGTATCGACTCTCTAAGGATTACTCAAACCAAAGATAGCATTAGCGACCTTATCTTTGCCCGACAGTGCCGTGTGGCGGTAGACCCGATAGCTCTACTATCTAAGAGGTTGAAAATAAACCACATGTCGCTAAATCATGCTAGTATATATATCTACAAAGACTCCATCCATGGACCTTTAAAGACCTTTATACTACCCGAGTCAACCAACGAAGAGGAGGCGGACTCTCTTAGCGGCGTTGAGATAGGTGACTACACACTGACTGTTAGGCGCTTAAAGATCGACTCCACACAGATTGTAATAGACGACAGAAGTAAACAATTCTACACCCGAGTTGAAAACTTCCGAACCAACCTATCAATGAACCTCTCATCGCATGTTAGTGATTTAGATGTGGTGGCAGGTTTCAGCAACCTCATAGTGTGGCGCGAAGGGGATCTATTAGTCCGCAAAACATCATTAGAGCTACGTTCTAAGATGCTGTACGACAAAGACTCTATGAAGCTGAGTTTCGACAAAGCGCGCATGATACTCAACGGTATCGACCTTAAGGCTCGAGGGGAGCTAAGACAAGACACCACAACTAGTGGTGTTATGGTAAATATACGAGCTATGCTCAACACGCCCTCACTATCTGAATTTCTTGCTCTTGTACCAAAATCAATCATTGACAGCAAGGATAAGATAACAACCGAGGGAGAGGTTACATTTAAAATGGATATCAAAGGTATCTACTGCGAAAAATCAATGCCTTCGCTTGGTGCGACACTAAATATCAACAACGCAAAGGCAAAATATGAGTCACGAAAACTGGCTCTCGAGAGTGTTAATTGTGATGCCTATATGTTTGTAGACTTAAACTCGCCACAGAACTCTTACGCTAATATTAAATCGCTACAAGTCAACACTTCCGACATCATAAATTTAAATTTTTCGGGTAAGGTAACCAACGCAATAGAGGATCCACGCATCGACATGGCGATTAAATCGACTATTGATTTCAATCGCTTTACGGAGGTGTTTCCACTAAACGAGGGTGTTATATGTAGTGGCGAGAGCATAAGCGACCTCAACACACAATTTACACTCTCGGACGTACAAAATAATAAATTTGCAGATCTATATATAAGTGGTGAAACGGAGTTCAAGAACCTCGAAATATCGTACGACGCGAGTAAATTCACCCGCGATAGTTCATCTGTTGCCTACCTCTATATGCAGGCAGAGACAGGACGTATGCTCTTTGGCGATAACGTCAAATCAGATAATAATAGCCGCACTCTTCGAGCACAAGTAAACTTCCAGGGGTTAGGCTACAGATCCAAGAGCGGAGAGTACGTTGAGATTCAGGATATCGAACTTAAGGGTGGAGCAAACTTCGATCGCACAACATCCGAGATGAATGGCGTTGGAGTGCGCGGCATTGCTAAGAATATGAAAGTTGGTGCCGATAGCCTATTTGAAGCGACACTCCAGAGTTCCGACGTGACACTTATCGCGATGCCTAAAAACGACAAACACGAGGCAAAACTAAAAGCTAAGGTTATAAGCAACCAGATCATCGCACGAGAGCCAACATATAACTCCACAATGGAGCTATCAACAGTAGATATGAATATTGACATGGAGAGAATTGAGGCTAAAAATTGGGATACCAAGGGTAGCGTCTCGTTTGCCGACTACGCCATGCTCTCGGATCTTTTTCCGCTAGATGTTAAGGTTCCCAGAACGACTGTTGAGCTTAGCAACAGAACAGTATATCTAAAAAATGCGGAGGTCTCTCTGGGTGAGAGTCAAATGGTCGCTACGGGCGATATCCATAACCTACTTCAAAAATTCTTTGTCAACCCACGAGCTAAATTAAGCGGCAAGCTATCTATAAAAGCCCCATATATCAATGTAGGAGAGCTTACAGATGCCTCAAACCGTAGCATCATGATGCTTGAAGCGGAGGAGACAGGCGATACTCTCGCTACGGACTCCGTAAGCATGCTCTTCTTGGTTCCTCGACGAATGGAGTTTGACTTTGATATCAATGTCGATAAGGCACTCTTAGAGGATGCTGTCATCGAGAATGTCGTAGGTAATATGACTATCGACAAGGGTGCTATGACCCTCAAAAAACTGAGTCTCGGAGCTATTGGCGCAGAGGTCTCTGGCGATGTTATCTACCGCAATGTCGATCGCAGCAGCGCAAACGTAATGGCAAACATATCCCTTTCGAGCGTCGATATAGCACGTATTGGCGAGTTGATGCCCTCGGTAAACAGTATGTTTCCGATGATTGAATCCTTCGAAGGAGTCGTCGATTTTGATGTTAAGCTCAATACCAACCTCGATAGCCTCTCTATGCCCGTTACGTCGTCGCTCTATAGCGCCATGCGTTTTAAGGGTAAAGACCTCGTGCTGATGGATAGCGAAACATTTAGTGAGTTATCGAAATCCTTGATGTTCAAGAATAAAGAGCGTAATATGATCGACTCTTTAGAACTCTACGCCTTAGTATCGGAGTCCAGGGTCGATATACTACCTTTTAAGATGTCAATAGATAGATACACCGCCGTGGTTGGTGGCTCACAGACAATAGATCCCAAGACCTTTGATGTCGATTACGGCTATCACATCTCAATTATGAAGTCACCTCTACCATTTAAAGCGGGCGTGGATGTCTCTGGAAACCTCGAAGATTTCAAGTTCAAAGTAACTAAAGCAAAACTCAAAAAGACGGACTTCGACGAGCAGTATAAGATTTACAAGGAGTATAGATCTACTATCGACGCGTCATCGGATGCCCTCCAAGCGGATATAGACGCTAAGCGCGCAGCGGCAGCAGAGAAACGCAGAATACATAGAGCCGAACAGAAACGCCTCGAAGAGGAGGCCGCAGCACAGGAGAGCGACATCACACCTCAAGACACAACCTCCGTAAGCAATTAACCTGAGTTTTGGATAAGGGAAATTTATTGTTTATCTGCCAGTTTTATCAATTTCCCTTATCTAAAACTCAGGTTATCGGCTTTAAAAAGCCGATGTATATTCGATAAACCCCTCTTGCATCTCCCCAAACCGTTTGGGGAGACTCTCTTTTAGAGGTGTTTTGGATAATAATTTCTTATCCAAAACTCACGTTAATAATAAAACATTGCCTCTTACCACCTGCGCAGGCAGCGGCAGGGTGATCTCAGTTTTGTATTGCATCTTACTGTCTCACACCGACAGGCGGGGAGCAAGCTCCCATTTACTTCTATTGCATCTGTTTTACTGAGGACTGCCTTCGGCGAGCGGGGTGCTCCCCGCGGAGCTATTCTTTATATTGCGCATGCTTATAAATCAACTTTTGATTTATTGTGATTACACGAAATAGGAACTCAAAGCAAGCTTTGTCCCTATTTCCTATAATCACATAGACGCAAACTTCCGTTTGCTTAACAAGCGAAGCGTGGCAGCGT
>JBCQVD010000125.1:0-4690 GCA_047173405.1 Rikenellaceae bacterium | reverse complement strand
TTACTTGCGATAGTGGCGGCGCTGCTTCCAACCTTTGCATGGGCACAAATAGCCCTGATTGGGGATAACACACCCCACAAAAATGTCAATGATGGCGACTTTAGCGCCAACCCTCGAGCATACTGGAGGCTCGGTGTGCAGCCCCCTTTCTGGAGCATGCGCAGCGGCAAGGCGAACAAGACAGCGGTGGATGGCGACCCAACAATGGGGCTTCACAACAGCACGATGTTTGGTGCCGACAACCTCACCATCGCAGATAGCAAACCTCTCAATACCAACCCCGAGTGGCAGAGTCCCAAGGCGGGGGAGGTATTAAAGTGGGAGATCGCCGCCAACCTAGAGTATCGCTCGGATAGCTATATCGAGATGGCTTTTGTCTTTGGCGACACGGAGCGCACGCTCCTCGACAAGACCTCACTGGTAGGTTCTGATAAGATCTACGAGGTATTTAGTGGCGAGTACACCCTAACGCGCGATGATGCCAAAGCGGGCGCCCCTTTTGTACGCATTAAGATGCACTGCTTTGATGCCATCAAGATATTTGTCGACTACGTGAACGTAAGCGTAGCGAGCGACGTTAAGAGCCCTCCAAGCCTCACCGCAGAGCCTCGCAGTGGCGAGATAGCCCTTAGCTGGAGCGATAAGCGCGCCACCAATGGGGATAAGTTCTTCGTCTACCGCCAAGAGGATCCGCGATGGAACTTCAACAAGATTGGCGAGAGCACCTCGCTCGAGTTTATCGACCGCGGAGCGGTCAGCGGCAAGCCATACACCTACGTTGTCACACGCGTGAGCGCCGATGGTAAGGAGTCGGGGGCTTCGCAGCGCGTGACCACTGCACACAAAGAGAATATAGCTCCTGCGGCACCCAGTAGCATAACAGCGCAGGCGTCGGACTCCGAAGTACGCATATCATGGAGCAAGAGCACGGAGCGCGATGTGGCGTCATACTCCATCTGGCGCGACACGTTACAGATCGCCACGGGGGTGACAAAGCTCCTCTTCGACGATATCCTAGCGCCTAAAGGGGTTACAAACACCTACACTGTCTACGCCCACGACTTTAGTGGCAACCGAAGCGTGGCATCGCAGCCAATCACCGCAAAGGTGGATTTAGCACCAGGCGCCTCGTTTAGCGACCTTATCCAACCGATGCCGATAACAACACCTCTAACATCCGCAACGTGGGGTGGTGACAATGTCCTACCGCGCGATATAAATAATGGTATCGAGTCCCCCGACTGGACATACTGGGGTGGTCGCCCCGTGCTCGATCCTCACGATAGTAAATACCACATTCTGGTGACTCGATGGAGCGAAAAAGCTCTTAAAGGACACTGGGAGTGGCCCCGTTCGACGGTAGCTCACGCCATGAGCGATAACCCCATAGGTCCTTACCGCGTGGTGAAAGATACTGCCTACGACTATGCCAATGGACTTGGGCACAACCCCGACATTATACTTATGCCAGATGGTTCGTACGCGCTATACTCTCTAATTGACTGGAAGCCCACAATTCTTACCGCCCCCACGATGAGTGGCGAGTGGAAGCGTCTAGGCGAGATTAAATATGATCTTAGCGGTGCTGACCCCGAAGATAAGCGCACGTACCAATATGAGCGCAACCTGTCGGGCGTGGTGCGTGATGATGGGTCAATCGTTATGGTTAGTAAGTTCGGTGCTATGATGGTAAGCCACGATGGGTTGCTCGGCCCCTACAAGGTGGTGACAAGCGTTATTCAGAAAAACCCAACGCTGCCTAAACGCTTCCGCAAGTCGGGCTTCGAGGATCCTGTGATGTGGCGCGACTCGGTGCAGTATCACCTTATCATCAACGCCTTCATTGATAAGCGCGCGGTATACTTCCGCTCTCGGGATGGTATCAACTGGGTCTACGACGCGGGGCTTGCCTACACCGACGACTTCCTAACATACACCAACGGGGTGGTTAACAAGTGGTACAAACTGGAGCGCCCACACATTTTACAGGATAGCCACGGACGTGCCACACACCTCTCACTCGCTGTCATTGATTCGCGCAAGGAGGATGATTACGGCGATGATAACCATAACTCCAAGAACCTGATAGTGCCCCTAACACGACAAACACTCTTAAAGGTACTTCCGCAATCCTCAAAGGGTCGCTACGAGGTGGAGATCATAAGCGAGGAGGGGTTCGACGCTACGCAAGAGATAGATATTGAGTCACTTAGGTATGGAGCGCCTAGCGAAGTAAACTACGGGCGCGGCGGCAAAGCAGTCGCCACACGCAAGAGCGGCAACAACATAATCGTCACCTTCGAAGGTGCCAACAACGCTATAAGCGAGGAAGATTTCGTCCTTAAGTTACTCGGACGCAAGCGCAGTGGTGAGCTTATTATTGGGTATACTAAACTGCTTTAATGTTTAATGTTTAGTGTTGAGCGGAGATATTCTTTGTGCTGCTTCTTACTGCGCCCTACGCGGGCAGCGGCAGGGTGCTCCCTGCAGAGCTAAATTTTACAGACTCTAAACAGGACGAATTTCGGCTCATACGCAAAACCTGTGTTTTTTAATGATTATTTACCGAATCGTACAACGCCACCACCGAGTCGTGCGGAGGTTTTGTTGAGTGGCTAACTATGAGTCCCACCACCGTAGCTAACACAAAACCAGGTATTAGCTCATAGATGCCCGTAATCTGCGCGAGGTAGCTGTTCCACCCTACGGTAACCACAAAGCCCGTAATCATAAGGGCTATGGCTCCTTGATAGTTCATTCGTCGATTAAACAGCGAGAGGAGCACCAGAGGCCCAAAGGCGGCACCGAAGCCCGCCCACGCATACTTAACCATCGACATCACGGTTTGGTTCTCATCGAGCGCCATAAAAGCGGCGATGATAGAGACCACAATAATGCAGCCACGGCTGATGATAACCTCCACCTTAGGGGACAAGTCGCCCTTGTAGAGCACCTTCACAATATCGTTTGTGAACGAAGAGCTGGCGCTGAGCAGCTGCGAGTCGGCCGTGCTCATTAGAGCAGCTAATATAGCCGAGATAAGTATGCCCGCGATAAATGGAGCGCACGCCTCAAGAGCCATCTCGATAAATATCGTCTCCGCAGCCGATGGGTTGTTGAGGAAGATATCACCAAAGTAGAGACGTCCAACAACACCCAGACAGCACGACGCGATAAGCGTTATAACCACCCATACCATCGCTATTCGTTTTGACATCTTGAGCGTCGAAGGCTCCTTAGCCGCCATAAAACGTATTAGAACATAGGGTAGACCGAAGTAGCCGACACCCCACGCTAGATCGTTAATTATTGAGGTAATGGGGAGTGAAGCGCCATCAACCTCTTGCAAGACGTTGAAGTAACCAGCCCCCGCTGCCTCGATATTGGCTGCCGCCTGCGCAGGGTCGATCATGCCGTAGACCGTTAGTGGGATGATTATTATAGCAAAGAACATCAGCATACCCTGAAATAGATCTGTCCAACAGACAGCCTTAAACCCTCCAACAACGGTATACGTAACGACGATAAAGAGCGTTATGATGAGCGATGTCTGATAGTCAAAGCTAGGCAGGATGATAGAGAATAGCTTACCGCCAGCACTCAACCCCGATGCTGTGTAGAGCGTGCAAAAGACGATGATTATGATGCCACTAATAATCCTCAGCAGACGCGTGGTGTCGCCAAACCTATTTTCGAAGTATTGAGGTAGGGTGATAGAGTCGCCCGCCAGAGCAGAGTATCGACGCAACTTCTCCGCCACAAAGTGCCAATTTAGAAACGTTCCTATGATAAGACCTATCACGGTCCACACCCCCGACGTCGCGCCAAGACCACTTAGGTATAACACACCTGGTAGACCCATCAGCAACCAGCTGCTCATGTCCGACGCTTGAGCCGAGATCGCTGTGACCCACAGGTTGTTACTTCGTGCACCTATGATGTACTCGTTGAGGTTCTTGTTTCGTTTAGAGAAGTAAGCGCCCAGAAGTAAAACTGCCGCAAAGTAGATAACTATTCCAAAAATTGTAGACATATAAACCTGAGTTTTGGATAAGGGAAATTTATTGTTTACCTGCCAGTTTTATCAATTTCCCTTATCTAAAACTCAGGTTATAATGTTATTAAGTAGTGTAAAATAATTATTGGTGTGTTTTACACTACTTAAATAAAGTTTTACATCTTTTCGATGCAAAGATAACACTATTTACTTTTTTTTATAACTTTGTTGCCTAAAATAAACTATTTTAAGACAATGCTAAAAAATAAAAAATCATACATTGAGATACTCGTGCTATTCATAATCGTGATGGTTGTTAAATATATTTTTGATGCAACATCGCGTTTAGATTATTCATATTCAGGAGATTCCCCGATATTCTCAATGATTGGTCAAGCTTGGTCGGACGGTGTTATACCATATCGAGATCTCTTTGATCACAAAGGTCCAATCTTGTTTCTTTTCTACGCCATAGCCTCACACATCAAATGCGGGTTGGTTGGATTAATGATAGTAACAGGAATTAATTTAACTATAGTCCTAAAGTTGATTTTATCAATTTCGAAAAAGTTTCTAGGTGGGTTCTAATTTTTCTTTTTTACTTCAAAATTTAGGACAAGAACCCGTAACGTCCTAAATTAAAGCATCTATTTAATGTCAAAGTTATATAAAAAAGTTCAATAAATCAAACTC
>JBCQVD010000124.1:0-4712 GCA_047173405.1 Rikenellaceae bacterium | reverse complement strand
GGGGGATTTCTATGCATCGCCATGTGAAAACTATACATCGCCCTTACAGCGAACTAATTGCGGTATAAATAAATTTTGTTACTACAAAAAATAAGACTATCTTTGTTATCAGAATTCAAGAATAAAATGGAATATATAATAAATTTATCTGCGCGCTTTATTCTGATTGGCGTCATGCTGCAAGGAGCTATGAATATCTACCAAACAATCCCCAGGGATCGTATAACAAAGATGTTTATTAGTATGCTATTTTTCTTCACTATATCATATCTGCTAGGAGCAATTAATCTGATCGTCAATAACGAGGTTCGATACTCTGCGCTGATAACGCTGAGCCTCCCAAGCGTAGCGCTCGCTGCATTTTCGCAGCTTTTCATGCAGTATTTCATCTACAACCTCCTATTCCCCAAACACAAAGCTCTTAAGTACTCGCTTTGCCAACTCTCTCCGATATTAATTATCTTATTCGTTCTGTGGATAGGCGGTGCGTGCGGTCTATTCTCAAAATACACTCAACTAAGCGATAATATTCCGCTAAAAGAGCTAATCTGCAACCCCGTATTTATATTAAGGGCTACAATTATTTTTATACAATGCGTCTATACAATAGGAATATTGTTGATTTCCAAGAAGTTGATTCCTATATACCAAGACTATATCTACCGCACAGAGTCTAACGACGCGCACAATGTGATCTGGATAAAGGAGCTGTGCAATCTATTTTTTGGACTTTCGATTACATACACGTTAGTGGCTTTTTTCAATAATAGCGCTACAATTATACTCTATCTTTTATTGACAATTTACTTCTTCTCGCGCACTATAAGTCTAATTATATGTAACTATGTGCCAGATACAAATATCAACAAGGGGCTTTACGCTAAAATTGGTATTAGGTGGAATATAAGCACTATGTGGAGTGTTCTGAAGCATAAAAAAAGTATACACAATCAAGAGGCGTTAGATCGTGCCCTCTTTACTGCGGTTGATGGGTGGATAGACCAGAATAAGGCTTACGCAAACTCTAACTTCTCGTACAAAGATCTAACAAAAGAGTTTTCTGATCTGGACTATAATAAACTAGATGAACTACTGCAAAAGTTCTGTGGTAGCAACTTCCAAGCCTATATCAGAAACAAACGAATCGAACAAGCCATAAAATTAATGGGCGACGATACAAACAACTTCCAGCTAAAAAATATAGCTATCGAAGTAGGTTTTGAGAGTAGTTCGTCCTTCTCGCGCGCCTTTAAAGCAACCAAAGGCATGACCGCCTCGCAGTGGCGAAAAGCCTAAATAAGTTTCTAATATACAAAAAAGCACCTACGAAACCATCGTAAGTGCTTTTTTCAAAAGAGTCGGGGTGACAAGATTCGAACTTGCGACCACACGCCCCCCAGACGTGTACTCTAACCGGGCTGAGCTACACCCCGTAGCTTTTAGCGTCGCAAAGATATGGATAATTTTCGCCTAAACAAATTTTTAGTAATCAATTTTATTTGTTAGCTCCCAGTTTTAGTTGAGAGTTGTTAGTTTTAGCTATTCTTTGCATTGCATCTGTTAAGTGTTTAATGTTTAGTGTTTAATGTTGAGCGTTAAGCTGTTAGTTCCTCAACATTTAACATTTAACGGCTTTTCGGTTCAAACACAAAAGTGTTTTACACTACTTATAACTTTAGGTATAATCCGAAAACCGTTACAAAATAAAAGCTCCGCGGGGAGCACCCCGCCGCTGCCCGCGCAGGGCAGTTATATGTATTGTTGAGGAGTGTGCTCCCCGCGGAGCTAAGGTCTACTTATAGAGAGGCACGTTATACTGCTTAACCTTTCCTTTGTAGTTGGGCGAGGTGCGTGCCCAGACAGCCATGTCGAGTTCGATATAGCGTTCGTTATCCGCCTTGACCGATGTCCACTGTGTGTATGGGTCGCTCCAGAATGGATCCTCGGTGGGTAGTCCCAAAGGCAGGAATGCGAAGTTTACGAGGTAGAGGCTACCCGTGGTGATATAGTGCTCGGCAGTAGATGGCTGGTAGCCATAGACCCCTTTTCGGAGCCATCCGTCGCGGTCGAACATCTTGTCGTGTGCCATGGTCTTTTCGATCACGGTAGTCATTGCTGAGCGTACCTGTGCTGGCTTCACCCAGTAGGGTAGGATTTGGCGATACGCAGCATCTGCAAGGGCGTGGAACGCACCAAAGCGGTAGCATATCGAGCGCCCGATGATTGGGTATGAGCCATCGGCTGCGATCTGGCGCTCTTGGATCTCGGCGTAGCGCGTCATTCTATCTCGTGCATCCTTAACGCTTATGGAGGTCTCGATGCCATTTTGGTTGAGGTATTCAATGCAGAAGAGCAACATAGGGTGGATCACGTAGCTATTGTAGTAGTCGGCTTGGTATTCGTGACCATCGCCATAGGTGCCATCGCCCTTGTACCAATCCTTCATCTTGTCTATTGCGAAGTGCACCTTTGAGGCATCCCACTCGCCTCCGAATTCGTTGAGCGCCACCTGCACCATCGCGGTAAAGAGCAGCCAGTTGCTCATCACGGGTTTGAACTTGTTGGTCTTTGCGAGTGATTCTACGAGGCTCTGCTGAGTCTTGGCGTCGAGGTTATTCCAGATTGATTCGCGTGTGAGCAGTAGTGCATGGGCGAAGAATGCGGCATCGACGAGGTTTTGAGAGTTAACATCAAAACGTATATAGTCGGGGTTTGACTCATCCGCCATATTTGTGAGTCCCTTGATAATGAGCTTGCGGTACTCATCGCGTAGCGCGCACTCCTTAGCATCCCCCGACTCGCTCTCTAGCCACGTTGAGATGCCATACATCGCGCGACCGACAGCCTCCAGTTGGTAGACAGGACCGCGTGTGGCGTTGCTTGAAGGTAGCTCTCGCTTAAGCTCTCCATCTGCGAGGTGCTGGAATACGGGGCGCGAGATCTTATCCATCGCGCTGAGCCACGTCCAACGGTCGTTGCTCTTCGCCTGCACTTCGGGGATGTAGCCGACGCTCTTACCCTCGTTGATTAGCTTGCGACGATAGAGCGCCTCAAGGAAGTAGTAGTCGGCGTAGTTAAGCGGCACGTCGACCTCGATATTGCGGCTGAAGTGACCCACGGAGTGCATCAAGATAAAGTTGCCGTTTTCGCCCTCCTCGGCGAGATACTTGTCCGAAGATAGCGAAGCGATGATCTTATCTGCCACCTCGATATACTCCTTGCTGTTGGTGTAGTCGCTCAACTCGTAGAGTCCCGAGGCAACGAGTGCTGCAGCCGAGGCGTCGCGTGGTGTTGAGTCGACTTTGTCGCAGTCGTAGTCCCAGAAGAACACACCGTCGTCGACCTTTTTGAACTCACCGATGATGTAGCTTGCGATGTTTTTAGCCTGCTCTAAGTACCTCTTGTCGTTGGTGTAGCGGTAACAAACGGTGAATCCGTAGAGTCCCCACGCCTGTCCGCGAGCCCACGAGGAGTCATCCTTCCAGCCCTGCACGGTGCGTTTATTTGTCACCTCGCCCGTGTGAAGCGAGTAGTCGACGAGGTGGTATGAGCTATAATCCTCGCGGAAGTGGTTCTTCATCGTTGCATTGGCGTGCGCCACGGCAGCGTAGTGGAAGGTAGAGTCCTGCGAGAGCGCTGTCGCCTGAAAGAGGTTCTCCAAGACGATCATGCCGTCGATGATCACCGAGCAGCGCCACGGGCTGTCGGCGGTAACCAGCGAAGGGTCTCTCATTGGTCCCCACGACTGTATAGTGCCCGACTTGGGTGCAAAGCGGCGCATGAGGGTTCGAGCCGATTGGATAACCTCGGGGGCATACGCCTCGCGCTCGCCAAACTGCACACCACTGCCGTAGCTCGCCATCATCATAACACCAATATCGTGCAGCCCCTCGGTGTACTGCGTAGGGCTCATAAACTCGGTATATTTCTTCGCTTCATCCCTCCACTTTGCGCCATTCTCCTCGGAGAGCTGCGAGAGGTACCATAGCGTGCCAGGGAAGTAGCCGATAGTCCAGTCGGGATTGTCGACATATAACACCTTGCCATTCTCAATGGTTCGAGGGTAGCGGATGCCGTGGGTTCGGTTTAGTTTGTCGAGACCGTCAATCATCTGAGTCATTTGACGATCGGCACGCTCAATCGTGCGCTTCGTTGTGATGTCGCTCTGGGCGGTGCATCCACACAGCAGCGCGAGAGCTAACGTGAATAGTAGTTTTTTCATAGGTTTGTATTTAACATGAGTTTGAGAGCTTTTTAAGCTCCTTATTATATTTTACCCCACCCCTAAATCCCCTCCCTCGGGTGGGGACTTGGTCGCTAGCGCTCCTTAAGTGGTCGAGTTCGATAATTATCGAACTCACATTATATTTAGGTGGTTGTATATGGTTTAAGTTTTATCTCTATTTTCTGTATATCTCAATTACGGAGACTCCCCACTTACCGCTAAAGTCGATGTTGAGTTGGTTGTCCTTACCTACCTTGACATCGAACCTGCCGATATATGGTTTGTCGCTCTCGACAACGAGGTCGCGCACAAGCTCCTCTCCGTTGGCGCTGATTGTCATCTTGTACTCGCGACCCTTCTTATTTGTGTAGGGGACTTCTAAAAATTAAGTCTTTGTAATTCAGTAAATTATCACTATCTTTACATTGTAATTAAAGCAAATGCAGATATGATTTTTAAGAGTACAGGTAAGCGAGGATTGTTCGAT
>JBCQVD010000123.1:0-4738 GCA_047173405.1 Rikenellaceae bacterium | reverse complement strand
CGGCAGAGATTAGAAAAGTGAAGTAGTGCTCTTAGAGACATAATACCCCTCTATCCTCTGTGCTACAACGCTAATACAGAGAGATAAAAGGGGTATTATAATAATATTCCGAAGACGCATTTAATTACTCTCCGTAAACATAAATTGTGTAAGTGTTGATGATACCCAAGATTGATGTTGAGTGATAATCAACGTGGTGGATACGTGAGATACCACCTTGCTTAGCTGCAGTCTGGATACTTGCATCACCTATTGCGATAACACCAACGTAACCTGTTACTGTTGCAGTACCAACCTTAGATGAACCTGCGTTAGCTGTAACAGCCAAACCATCCTTAACGTCCGTGTAGATACCTCCTGATACAGGAGCCTTAACTGCACCACAGCTAACTAATACAGCAGCAGCAAATGCCATTGCAAAAAACTTCTTCATAATAAAACAAATTTAAGTGTTAGTTATTAACATCACTAAAATTCAGTGACAAGACAAAGGTAAAAAAAAATCAAATAATAGCAATATTTTCACAATATTATATCGCTTTTTTTATTTTAACAATTGATCCTTATAATTACCTACCTGTACCTCTGTTATAATTGCATTATCTCCATTAAAATCAGATATCTCTAACCTCAAGTAGCGAAGTTTAGTATCATCGAAAACAAAAGAACGCATCTGTGCATCTGCCTCCCAGCTCACCTCGCTAATCAGCGCATACTCCTCATCATCAAGACTATACGATAATTTACACTTAGTGATATTACCACCCGTCAGGCTGCGCTCAGGAGCAGGTTTGCAGTTATGAGCTTGCACAAAGTTGAGTATATTAATGTTATCGTAGACCACGCCGAGGTCAAGCGTGATTGCTTGACTACGCTGCTCATCTGATATCCACTCCGTATATACCGTGCCCATCTGTTGAGCCGCTATCAAGTTAAAAGCCTCGCCACTTGTCGCCTGCGCAGCCACTATCGGTGCATCATATAACACGCTCTTAGGCTGCTCGGGGAGTTGTGCACGATTCATGTTGGGACTCCACAACTTACCGATATCACCAAGTAACTTTATGTAGAGAGGGTCTAACACTCCATCCCTATTAGGCATACAGTTAAGCATAAAATTACAATATCGAGCCTCGCACTTGCTCAACATCTCAACTATATCCTCAGCGCTACCAACCAATCCTTCGGGACTCTTCTCACTCCAAAACCAACCGTTACCTCTCACCGCACAGTGTCCGAGTGCCGAAGCCATCGTATTGTTCTCCGACGGAAAAGCCCCAAATGGAGCCTCAAAGTATGGGATATCCACCTGGTACGGAGCCTGAAGGTGTGTATGGTCTGTCAACAAACAATTCGGCTGAAGATCTCTAATTAAATTACGTATTTCGCTGTATGGAACCTCTCTGTGCCCCATACGCCAGAACCATCCATCCACGACAAAATAGTCAATATCGCCATAGTTGGTCAACAGTTCAGTGATCTCTTGCTTTATGAAGTTTAGCTTCTCGGGGGTAATTTCACCCTTATCGACGCCATTTGTTGCATCCCAAATAGAGTAATAGAGACCTACCCTGAGACCATTGCGGCGAAAAGCGTCTACATACTGTCGCACGATATCCTTCTTGTAGGGAGTTGATGCCACATCATACTCATTGCAGCTACTATCCCACAAAGCAAAGCCCTCATGGTGCTTGGTTGTGAGCACACCAAACGTCATATTAGCACTTAGTGCAGCCTTAGCCCACTGCTCGCAATCAAGTTTTGTGGGGTTAAAATCATCTATCGGATAGTTCGCTTCGCCCCACTTAGCGCCATAAGACATGATGTTGTAACATATAAACATTCCATGCCGCAGCTCAACGAAGTCGCTCAACAACTCTTGGTGCGTTTTAGCTTTAGATTCAGGCTCGCAGTTAGCACAGCAGCTACTCATAAGTGCGAGCAAAATAGTCATTAATAGTCTCATAGTTTTAGGTTTTAGTATATCTATCTGCACCCACCTCATCTTCTACACTGTGACGCCCTACTGCCTCGCTTGTGTGATTTTCGAGCGTGGAGCAACATCATTCTCAATCCACATGTTACCGCCAATGATCGAATCATGACCAATGGTAATACGACCTAGGATAGATGAATTGGAGTATATCTTAACATTATCACCAATTATTGGATGGCGAGGCACGTTGATAATATATCCATTTTCATCGTACTTGAAGCCTTTTGCACCCAAGGTAACACCTTGATACAAAACTACATGCTCACCAATAATCGCAGTTTCGCCAATTACAACACCTGTGCCGTGGTCAATGGCAAAATAGCGTCCAATCTGAGCTGCTGGGTGGATATCAATACCTGTCCTTGAGTGTGCCATCTCGGATATTATTCGCGGAATAATAGGAACTTGAAGTTCATGAAGACGGTGCGCAATACGGTGGTGTATCATCGCAACAATAGAGGGATAACAGAAGATCACCTCACCAATACTTGTTGCCGCAGGGTCAGCCTTATACATCGCCTCTACATCTGTAATGAGCATAGCCTTAATATCACTTATAGACTCTAAAAAATCTGTGGCTATATCCTGCGCACTACGTGCTGCACCTTTGCTTTGGTCATTAAACTTTATCGCTCTATCAATCTGATCGCTCAGCAGGGAGTGTATTCTCTCCAAATTAATGGCTATATGGTTCTTAAGACGTCCCCCAACAATGGCGCTATCTCCCAGATAACCAGGGAATATAACCTCAGAAGTGAGCGCTACGACCTCACTCATAATCTCAACTGTTGGAAGTGCACTACTACCCTTCTTTAGATAGTCGCGACTATGCGCTATAAGCTCTACGGCACAGCTCTCTATAATATTATCTAACTTCTCGCTCATATATTCAATGTTTATGCAAATGTATAAACAATATTTGAATATAGGTAAAAATACAGATACAAATTTGTATATTTGTAGCATGAGTGAGGATATAATCGACAGATCAGCGTCTAATAAACGCATAGCTAAAAACACACTTCTACTATATATACGCATGATACTCGTCATTGGTGTATCTCTATATACGAGCAGGGTTGTCTTAGAGACTCTCGGCGTCATCGACTATGGTATATATAGCGTTGTAGGGGGTGTCGTGGCTATGTTTTCTCTATTCTCGGGTGCTCTGTCATCTGCTATTAGCCGTTTTATAACCTTCGAACTAGGGCGAGGTAATATGCAAAAGCTTCAAAAAATATTCTCGTCATCAATCATTATTCAACTAATCCTAAGCCTCATAATAGTCGCTCTAATAGAGAGTGTTGGTGTATGGTTTCTAAACCATAAAATGAATATTGAGCCATCGAGGATGGTTGCCGCTAATTGGGTTCTGCATCTATCGGCTCTTACGCTGGTTGTAAATATGATTAGCGTACCCTATAACGCCCTTATAATAGCCCACGAAAAGATCTCAGCATTTGCATATATCAGCATCGCAGAGAGTCTCGCGAAGCTACTTATCGCCTATATGGTTGTCTACTCTACAAGCCCCGACAAGCTGATTCTATACTCTATGCTGATGTTGGGCGTAGCTCTCGTAGTACGTATTGCCTATGGTGTATACTCTAACCGAACTTTTAAAGAGTGCCGCTTCTCGTTTGCTGTTGATCGCCAAATTATCTCCGAGATGTTCAGCTTTGCAGGATGGAACTTCATCGGTGTCAGCTCTGGTATTCTTCGCGATCAAGGAGGCAACATCCTCCTAAATCTTGTTGCTGGCTCCACCGTAAACGCGGCCCGCGCTATTGCTGGACAAGTAGGTGTTGCAATGGCTGGATTTACATCCAACTTCATGACCGCCATCAATCCTCAGATAACCAAATCATACGCAGCTGGAGATTATAAGTATATGTTTTCGCTGATTTTTACAGCCTCGCGACTATCATACTATATGCTGCTACTAATATCTCTGCCTCTGCTATTCACAACTGGCTACCTACTATCAATATGGCTAAATGTAGTACCTCAATACTGTGTGGAATTTGTACAGTTAGTACTTCTTTTTGGACTTTGTGAATCAATCTCGAACCCTCTAATAACAGCTATGCTTGCAACGGGTGATATACGTCGTTATCAACTAGTGGTTGGCGGTTTACAACTCCTAAATCTTCCTATTTCATATATAGTCCTAAAACTAGGTTGCCCTCCTTCCTCTGTCCTTATTGTTGCGATTTCGCTATCTATAGTGTGCCTTTTTGCACGACTAATAATGCTTCGCTCAATGATACAACTCCCATGTATGAAGTTTATAAAAGATGTCATCTTAAAGACTATCTATGTCACCATACTGTGTATTCCAGCACCATATATCATTAGCTCATACGTCGATCAAAACAACCTTATCGGAGCTTTGACTATAATTATCGCCTCCGCTCTTAGCTGCGCCATTGTAATCTACGTAACGGGATGCACACAACAAGAGCGCTCAATCATCAAAAAGAGACTTCATATCAACAGGTAGTCTCAAAATAACAATATATTTCACAATATATATGTGTCTATAATTGCAAAAGCAAAAAAAGAAAATTATATTTGCAAAAACCAAGAAACTGTTTAAATTTTGTATCGAAGTTATTTTATAACGTGAGTTTTGGATAAGAATTTCTTATCCAAAACACCTCTAAAAGTAAGTCTCCCCAAACGGTTTGGGGAGATGCAAGAGGGGTTTATCGAATATACATCGGCTTTAAAAAGCCGATA
>JBCQVD010000122.1:0-4796 GCA_047173405.1 Rikenellaceae bacterium | reverse complement strand
ATCGCCAAACGTGGGCATTCATCGTGGGCAAATTTATGAGCGATGGCGTGTGGTGGTTCTTCTTATTTTGGACACCTGCCTATATCAGTGATGTCTACGGCTACACCTCGGATAGCGGTATGGGAATGGTCTCTATCTTCGTTATCTACCTCATTACGATGCTCTCGATCTATGGGGGTAAGTTGCCCTCTATCATCATGAATAAGAGCAGTAAAGACCCCTATGCGGCACGTATGCAGGCGATGTTGATCTTTGCCTTTTTTCCACTGTTGGCACTCTTTGCACAACCCTTGGGCGAGGTGTCGATCTGGTTACCTGTGATAATAATAGGTATCGTAGGGGCGGCGCACTCGTCATGGGCGGCCAATATCTACTCTACGGTTAGCGATATGTTTCCTAAGTCGTCTGTTGGAACGATTATCGGCATTGGCACGACTGCAGGAGGCGTCAGCTCGTTTCTCATCAACAAAGGCTCTGGAATGCTGTTCACCTATGCCGACGAGACTTCGATGCAGTTTATGGGCTTTGAGGGCAAGCCAGCAGGGTACTTCATCATCTTTATCATCTGCTCGGTCTCGTACCTTGTGGGTTGGTGCATCATGAAGCTTTTAGTGCCTCGCTACGCACCAATCCGTGGCTAATCATATGATCTAGGCGACTGCTATTGTGGTGTAGTTTTCCCTTTTCCCATTTTCCCACACGTTTAACATTTAGAGCAGAGACCTAAGAGAGTGGCTAGAGATTAGCTAACAACAACATAAACAATAATAGTATAAATAATAATATAAAAAATAACAATACAATATAATAAATACATATATAATAAATAATATAGTAATATAATAAACAATATAACAATCATTAATCATTATCGGCGTTAATCATTAGTAGAAGTAATAAGTATGAGGTAGTATTAGACCTAGATAGCTATAAGAAGATTTCGTTCGAGATAGAGAGTAGCACCCCTGGGAAAATGGGAAATGGGAAAACAAACGTCTCATTGTCTCATTGTCTCTCTCCAAGTGCACTCTTTTTTTGTTGATAGCCCCAAGTATAATCTAAAATCTCAAAAAATGTTGTACCTTTGTGGCTAGATAATAATATACCAAGATGATAACGTACAAAATAGGTCGATATAGCGCACAGGACTCCATGAGCGCGCTGATATGTAGCAACTACCCAATGCTGTTGGTGATGAGCCGTTTTGGGCTAGATTTGGGCTTTGGAGAGGCGTCAATAGAGGAGGCGTGCGCTAAGAGTGGGGTAGACACATACACCTTTTTGGTGGTGGTCAACACCCTCCTAACCGAGGATATGCGCCCCACAGAGGTTGACTATGAGAAGATCTCAATGGAGGCGTTGATACAATACCTTCGCAATGCTCACACCTATTTCTTGGAGTATAGGCTACTCGATATTCGTGAAAAACTCAACTCGGCAATACCTCAGAAAGATGCCGTCTCGGTGGCGATTATAAACTATTATGACGAGTATGTTGCCGAGGTGCGCAACCACATGATGAACGAGGAGGAGCGTCTATTCCCATATGTCGAGGCGATTGCTAGAGGCGAAAAGGTGGCAACCTACAGCTCGGGAGAGTTCAGCAAGCACCACGATAGGGTCGAGGCAAAGCTCACAGAGTTCAAGAATATCATCATCAAGTACTACCCTGCAAAGAGCACCAACGAGCTTAATAGTGTCCTCTACGACATCTTCTCGTGCGAAAGAGACCTCGCCTCACACAACACGATAGAGAACCTCTTGCTTGTGCCTACGATCAAATATTTAGAGTCTAAATAGCCCCTATTATGAAGAGAGTGCATATAATCATTGCCGACCCCTCGACCATAATGCGCAGGGGTTTGGTGGCTCTATTGCAGAGCTCCGAGATCAACAATATAGATATCGCCGAGGTGGGCGATATCGCTAATATTGTGGTGGTTAGCCAACGAAATACCCCCGATATCTTGATTGTTAACCCTGCCCAGATGGGGACATTTTCGCCTCAACAATATAGGGCTGAATTGGGCAATGAAAACCTTAGGATAATAGCCCTCAAACACACCTTTACCGAGCCTACGATATCGGCTCTGTACGATGATGCCATAACGATTTACGATAGCGCAGAGAGCATTATTGAGCTTATTTCGAGGGTTGCCGCCATCGAGGTGGAATCGACAGCTGAGGGCGAGGCGGATAGTCGCAAGGTGCTGAGTAGCCGAGAGAGAGAGATTGTTATATGCGTGGTTAAGGGCATGACCAACAAGGTGATAGCGGAGACCCTCTTTCTTTCGACCCACACAGTGATAGCCCATAGGCGAAATATAGCCCATAAATTGCAGATTTCGAGTGCCTCAGGTCTCACGATCTACGCCATCGTCAATGGCTTGGTTAACCTTGAGGATATCGCCAAAGGGGCTGAATAGGGGGCTGAATAGGGGGCTGAATAGGGGGCTGAATAACGTCATTAAATAGCGTAAAATGGAGACTACGACCATAATATCAACAGTCGAAATGGCTGGAACTATGGCATTTGCTATCAGTGGCATTCGCCTCGCTGCGACTAAGCAATTCGACCTTTTCGGGGCTTATGTGGTGGGTTTGGTGACGGCTATAGGGGGTGGAACAATCCGAGATGTCCTCTTGGGGCAGACCCCGATATGGATGTCCGAGGTGATCTACCTCATAATAACAGCCCTCTCGCTACTGTTGGTGATACTCCTAGGCAAGAGTATACTGCTCTTTAAGAATACCTTCTTTATCTTCGACACCATTGGACTCGCTCTCTTTACGGTCGTGGGTCTCGATAAGAGCTTAGATGCAGGCTTTCCGCTATGGGTAGCAACGATTATGGGGGTTGTTACAGGCTCTTTTGGAGGCGTTTTGCGCGATATGATGGTGGGTGATGTGCCTCTGCTATTTCGTCGAGATATATACGCCTTAGCGTCGCTTTTGGGCGGTGTGCTCTTTGGGACAATGACTCGCTGTGGGGTCAACTCAACAACAAATTTTCTTGTTTCGGCTCTCTGCGTGGTGGTTATCCGCATCGTAGCTATGAAGTACCACCTTCATCTGCCAACGCTGGTCGATTCGGGCGATAGTGCCACCAAGATCTCGATACACTCTCGACGACGAGAGCAATAGGGGAGACCCTTTTTCTCATTTTCCCATTTCCCAGGGGGTGCTACCCTTTACGCTACTTTCCCACTTTTCCGCTTTTCCACGGGTGCTACCCTTTACGCTACTTTCTCACTTTCCCACTTTCCGCAGGGGGGGGTAACAGCACAAAAAGAGCGACCAACTACAATAGTTGATCGCCCAAATTACCCTTGTAGAGTACTACTTCTTAGCTGTTGTCTGAGTTGCAGGATCTGGCTGAACCATCGTCTTATCCATACGAAGAGATACGTTGTTGTCCACCTCGATGATAACCGTTACATCCTTAACCTCTTTAACTACACCGTAGATACCGCCAGCGGTTACGACTTTATCGCCACGCTTAAGACCTGCGCGGAACTTCTCCATCTCCTTACGACGCTTAGACTCTGGTCTCCACATGAACAACCACAATACCAAGATCATAAGACCGATCATGATGTATGGGCTCAACGCCTGTGACATTGGCACCTCGGGAGCTGCCTCTAGAAAATTAATCATTGCTCTCTATTTTAATTTAAATGTTTGAATAATCTCTCTTTGGTTTTGTCGCAAAGATAGCTAAGTTTATCAAATTTCCAAACTTATAGGTTAAGAATCTTCGACAATAGCAATCTTGGGGCTATATTACTCGTAGCGTCCCGACTTCAACCTCTCGACCTCCTCGTTGGTGAGGAAACGCCACTGCCCACGCTTAAGGTTCTTCTTGGTCAAACCTGCAAAATAGACACGATCAAGCTTCAAAACCGAATAGCCCAAGTGCTCGAAGATACGTCTAACGATACGGTTGCGTCCCGAGTGAATCTCGATGCCGACCTCATCTTTCGACTCCTTAACATAAGAGACAGCATCCGCATAGACCTCGCCATCCTCTAAGGTGATACCTCGCGCAATAGAGTCCATATCGGCACGCGTAAGGGGCTTATCAAGAGTTACTTGATAGATCTTCTTCTTGCGGTGTGAGGGGTGCGTAAGTTGCTTTGTAAGGTCTCCATCGTTGGTGAACATCAAGAGTCCAAGGCTATTCTTATCGAGACGACCTACTGGGTAGATGCGCTCTGTACAGGCGTTATTCACAAGGTCCATAACCGTCTTATCTGCGTGTGGGTCATCCAACGAGGTTACATACCCCTTAGGCTTATTTAAAACAAGATATACGCGCTTCTCGCCCTGAATACGAGAGTCGTTGAACTTCACCTCGTCGGTGCTCTTAACCTTTGATCCTAGCTCAGTTACGACAACGCCATTGACCGTAACGACACCAGCTGCGATATAGTCATCCGCCTCTCTGCGAGAGCACACTCCAGACTGCGCCAAGAAACGATTTAGACGAATCTCGCCACTCTGATTATTTGGGTTGTACTTAGGATATGAGCCTTGATTCTCGTCTCTATTTTTGCTACGTGGGCGGAAGTTAGAGTTGCTCTTTGCTGAGTAACCCTGAGAATTACTGGATCTATCTGAGTATTGCTTATCGCCATAGCTCTTGCGCTCACCACCTCCATAAGATGGCTTATCGCCAAAGCTCTTACGCTCGCCATAGCTCTTGCGCTCACCACCTCCATAAGATGGCTTATCGCCAAAGCTCTTACGCTCGCCATAGCTCTTACGCTCGCCATAGCTCTTACGCTCGCCGCCTC
>JBCQVD010000121.1:0-4851 GCA_047173405.1 Rikenellaceae bacterium | reverse complement strand
AAATCGTTGCTCGAAGAGAATAACCTACCTAATCTAGCCCAGATATTTACTCTCAACAGATATAAGGGTGATGATAATAAGCTCTTCTCGGCAAAATATGTAGAGTTACTTAAGAGCCAAGGTCTCTTTAATCAATAAACGCCTATTTAATGCGCTCTACCTCGCTTTTATATATTGCATGTGTCATTGTCTCTCTGCTTATTGTGGGGGGATGCGGTGTCACACGTCAAATACCAGATGGTAAATACCTACTTAATCACGTTGAAATAGAGGGTGATGAATCGGCTCCTAAGGAGGAGAGGATACCTCCATACGATATAGAACAGTACGTAAGGCAATCCCCTAACAAACGCCTCTTTGGTACCAACTTTTATATCTGGACATATAATTCTGCAAAAGCTGACAGGGATAATTGGTGGAATAGATTTAAGCGTAAAGTTGGAGAAGAACCTATTTATTACAACGACGAGCTAACTCAAAAGAGCCTTGAAAATATCAAGATCTATATGGATTCGGAGGGTTTTTATGGCTCTCAGTGCTATTACCATGTTGATACCATAACTAAGCGCAAGAGGGCGAATATAACTTATTTCATGCGACAAAATACGCCCTATATTATTGACTCCATATCATGTACATTCAAAGATACGACGCTTAGAGATATCGTCCTCTCGGAGTATGCCGACAGTAAACTCCATGTAGGTGATATCTTTAGTATATCAAGGTTGGAGAAGCAACGCGAATGGGTTACATCAAAATTGCGCAACAGCGGCTACTACAACTTTACAGTCGACAACATAACTTTCACTGCTGATACGCTTCAAGGCAATAATCGGGTGAGGGTTGAGATGATCGTCAATAAGTTTTTGGAGGGATATGATAATCGTGGTAACGCAATTATGGTAGATAATAGAGCGTACAAATTAAGCAAAGTAAATATTTTTACTAGCTTCTTTCCGACGAAAATTATCAGCGATCAAGACCCACGAAACAAGTTAGATACCTTGTCCTTCAATGGTTTAAATATCATACACCCCCAAGGAGAGCAGCCAAATCTTCGTCCTCGGATATTAAAACATGCCGTTACGATACAGGCGGACAGTCTCTACAATGCCGCTCAGGTGAGGCAGACATATCAAAATCTAATATCTATAGGTTACTTTAAGAGTGCTAGAATTAATTTTAGGGAAGATACCATATCGAAAAAGGAGACTCCCCTACCCTACGGTCTGCTGTCGGGCAATATTCTATGTACCCCCTCAAAGAAGCAGAGCTTTAATATTGAGCTTGAGGCTAGTACGACGTCTAGTTTCTATGGACTTAAGACGACTCTAGGATACCAAAATAGAAATCTCTTTAGAGGTGCCGAGAATTTGAATATAGACTTCACTATGGCATACGAAGATATGAAGGCTCCCGATGCAGCAAAGAGCATGGCTACCGAGTTTGGTCTAACAACGAAATTGTCGGTTCCTCGATTCTTGATACCTATTGATAGTCGTAAGTTCTCAAATGTACTAAAACCGAGAACCAACATAGAGGCGTCGGTAAATCTTCAGGATCGTCCATATTATGATCGTACACTATCTAGTATATCGTGGAGCTATTCGTGGTTAACAAAAAAATATGCAAGCTTGTCGGTTAGACCTATAGATGTCAACTTAATAAAGATGAACTATATAGATGAGGATTATTACGACCAGCTAGAGAATGAGTACCTCAAAAATAGTTATGAGACTCAGTTGATTACGGGAGCCTCCTTCAGCTATGCATATAATAACCAAGCAAAGAGGATAACTGGAAACGCTACGATGTTTAGGTTTAATGTCGAGACGGCAGGTAACTTAGCTAGTTTAGTTGTTGGTGCGGTTGGCGGTGACGATAAAGAGGCTGATTATAATGAACTGTTTGGAATTAGATATGCTCAATATTTTAGAGCCGATGCCAACATTAGCCGCAAGATAAAGCTAGGCTTAAATACATCAATAGTGGGTAGGTTGTATGTCGGTTTCGGTCAACCATACGGCAACTCAGATGCTATACCTTTTGATCGTCTCTTCTATGCAGGCGGAAGCAATAGCATGAGAGGCTGGGCGCCGCGTACTTTGGGACCAGGATCATCAACACTGCCCGAAGATATGGTCTATCCATCGCAGTTGGGTGATATGAAGCTTGAAACGAATATTGAGTTTAGATTTCCAATATGGGAAAATATATTCGGAGCTACATTTTTTGATGTTGGAAATGTGTGGTATGCACAAGACGAGTATAGCGAATATGACCCTGAGTCGGTCTTTCATTTTAATAGCTTCTACAAACAATTAGGTTTCAATACAGGTATTGGTATAAGGCTCGATATAAAGTTTGCAATACTACGTCTTGATTGGGGCGTTCAGCTTCATAATCCTAATTTAACAGAGGGAGAGCGCTGGATAAGTAAGTTTGACTTTGACAACACAGCGCTAAACTTCGGTGTCGGATACCCATTTTAAAACCCAAACACTAATAAAAACCAAATTTATGAAAAAACTGTTTATTTTTTATCTGCTGAGCACGCTCATTATGTCGTGTTCGAGTGGGGAACTTCGCGTAGAGTCTCCCAATAGTGTTAACTCCATATCTTTTACCATTGGGGAAGGCGGTGAACTCTCATACGCAATAGATAGAGCGGGCGTTAATATCATCTCGCCATCGGCTATGGGCTATGAGCTAAAAGATGGCACCTCTTTAACCTCGGATTTTTCGCTAGTATCGAAATCAAAAAATAGCGTGAATGAAGAGTGGGAAACAGTCTGGGGGCAAGATCAATTTGTTAAGAATAACTACAATGAGTTAACTCTAAATCTAAAGCATAATCCTTCGGGGTTATTAATGATAGTTACGGCTCGCGCTTTTGATGATGGTGTAGCCTTTCGTTATGAGATACCTAAGCAAGAGGGGTTGGGCGAGTTCGTGGTTATGGATGAGTTGACGGAGTTTAATTTTGCCGATGATTATAAAGCATGGTGGGGTTATGCCGATTACGACAACTACGAAAAGACCTTCTATAACTCACCTATCAGCGAAATAGGAGATATTAAGAAGTATAAGCGTCGCTTCGATAAGGAGGAGTTAGGGAATATGTCAAATACACCTATGACCGTTGAGGTGAGTGACGATGTCGTTATCTGTATCCACGAAGCTGAGTTGATAGATTATCCAGATATGAGCCTTGAGCGCATGGACGGACATAGACTAAAGGCTCACCTGACACCATGGCTTAATGGCGACCTAGTGCGCGCGGAGAGCTCAATGAAAAGTCCTTGGCGTACATTTCAGATCTGTTCTGCTGCGGAGCTGACTACATCTAATATGTTGCTCAATCTCAATGAGCCATGTGCTATCGAGGATACAAGCTGGATCGAGACGTTTAAGTATATGGGTATCTGGTGGGAGATCCATATCGGACACAAGGCGTGGAGCACTAATACAACACACGGCATGAGAGCGGGTAGACCTCACGGTGCAACAACCGAGAACACAATCAAATATATCGACTTTGCCGCAGCAAATGGCTTCAAAGAGGTACTTGTTGAGGGATGGGATGTTGGATGGGAGCACTGCAAGCACGAGAAGGTTAGCGGTGTGTTAGATTGGAAAACACCGACATACGATTACGATATCGAAAAGGTGTGTAAGTATGCTCAGGACAAAGGGTTGCGTATCATGATGTATTATGAGACAATCGGTGATATTGAACGCTTCGAGTCTGTGATGGACGAGCGCTTTGCTCGTTGTAATGAGCTAGGTATCAAAACGGTCAAGATGGGTTATATCAATATGATCAATTTCGACCCCGTAACTGATAAATACACTAACCATCGCCATGGACAGTATATGGTTCGTCACTACAATAAAATGATTAAGGCAGCGGCGAAATACAAGTTGATGATTGTTAATCACGAACCAGTTAAATATACAGGTGAGCAGCGTACCTACCCTAACTTGATGTGTAAAGAGGGAGCCAAAGGTCAAGAGTATAACGCATGGAGTAAGGGTAACTCACCTGAGCACTGTGTTGTATTGCCATTTACGCGTCTTGTCGCAGGACCAATGGATTATACCCCAGGTGTTTTCGATACTAAGTTCCAAGATAAGGTGCCGTTGAAGTCTAATCAACTATGCTTCGTGAAGTCAACGATATGCAAGGAGATGGCTCTCTTGTTAACCCTATATAGCCCTATTCAGATGGCTGCCGATATGCCCGAGAACTATGAGGGTGTACCTGCATTCCAGTGCATAAAGGATATGCCAACAAGTTGGTCTGAGAGTAAAGCTCTCAATGGTAAAATTGGTGATTACTACACTGTTGCTCGTAAGGAGAAGGGTACAGAGAATTGGTACATAGGAAGTATGACCGATGAGAATGGTCGCGACTTAGAGATTGACCTGTCGTTCTTAACACCTGGCAAGGAGTATCAAGTAACAATCTATGCCGATGGTGAGGATGCACATTGGGATGAAAATCCATCATCTGTAACTATCTCAAAGGCGGTACTTACGTCTAAGGATAAGTTGAATATAAAACTAGCCCCAGGCGGAGGTCAAGTAATAGAGATGCTCGCGAAGTAAGAGTTTATATTGTAAATAAAATAGCCGTCACTGTAAAAAGTTGACGGCTATTTTTATCTTTGTAAGACCATTGCGAATAGCCTTGCAATGGTCTCACAAGAGAAAAGCTCCGCGGGGAGCACCCATGGGTGGTCGGAAGATTAATTCTTAAAAAATAGTTTAGGATCACCACCACTCGCAATGATAATAATTTCGATAGCTAAGTTTCTTATCTCCATTGCGAATCTACGTTTGGCTGTT
>JBCQVD010000018.1:0-26903 GCA_047173405.1 Rikenellaceae bacterium | reverse complement strand
TTAAACTCAAAAAGTTATTAGAAGGAACTTTGCTAATCATTTTCCCTGATTGCGAGTGCAAAGATAGCGCATTTTAATCCATATATCCAAATAATTTAAGAACTATTTTGCATTTATTTTTAGCTCCTTTTTAGCATGCGCTGAGTAACAACTACTTACACCTAAAACTTTCGGAAGGGGATTATATGGCTGGTTGGTATATGGTCTGTTTATATCTATTGACGCACTAACCATCAAGCCCTCCATCGGCGGCAAACTCCTTGATTGATTCACAAAAATGGTCGATAGTCTCCTGCATAGAGACGAACGATTTGCCTCCCGCTGCATTTTTATGCCCCCCTCCATCGAAGTATTTACGTGCAAAAAGATTGACATCGACATCACCGCGCGACCTCAACGAGACTCTAATAAACTTACGTTGGGCTAAAAACATAACAGAAACTTTCATCTTTTGGATCGTCAGTGGGTAGTTAACAAATCCCTCGCTATCCCCCTGTTGAAAATTATGCTCACGCATTTCACGCTCGGTGAGCGACATGAAGGCTACCCTACCACCCTGCATAATGCGCATTTTGCGATTTAGGACATATCCGAAAAGGCGCGCGCGGTCCTCACTGAAGCTATTATAGACGCGGTTACAGATCTCAGGAACACTAATACCGCTTCCTACAAGAACCGCCAAAGCACGATAAAGGTCAGGAGTAAGGTTCGCAAAAGAGAAATTACCTGTATCGGTCATCATGCCGACATAGATAAGTTCGCTCACTTTTTTATCAAAGGCTTCGACGCCCATCATCTTTTCGATAATTGAGTATAGAACAAAGCAGGTACTCGACTCCTCAGGGAATGAAAATACGAGATCGAAATCCTCGACACTTGGTGAAAGGTGGTGGTCGATAAGCACCTTCTTAGCTGTTTGGTTACCCTTTATTGTCTCACCTAGCTCTTCGAGGCGGGAAGGCGTATTAAAATCTAAACAAAAGATGATGTCTGCCACCTCAACAGCCACCTCAACAGCTTCTGTATGGTTGCGAAAGTTAATCATTTCAGTCACTCCATCCATCCACTCCAAGAAGTATGGATATTTATTGGGAGCTACGACTGTGACATTATGCCCCATGCGTTGCAAAATAGACCTCCATGCCATTGATGAGCCTAGCGCATCACCATCTGGATTAGTGTGAACAACAAGTACTATATTTTGATTCTCCTTTTCAGACAACAGTTCGCGAAGACGTGCTACGCTATCATTCGTTATTTCCATATATATAATATAGGTATAGTTAGTTTGTGTAATAAAAACAATGAAGAGAGTCCTCTCAATGAAAACCCTCCTCGTATGATAAATCAAGAAATACACCCTATTTCTTCTTCTCCCACGAATCTTTGAGGGTAACAGTTCTATTAAAGACCATTTTTTCTGGTGTAGACTCCTTGTCTGCACAAAAGTAACCGACGCGCTCAAACTGGAAAGGCTTCTCGACTGGTGCCTTCGACAAGGATGGCTCTAGGTAACCTGTTATCTTAACCATTGAGTTTGGATTTAGGTTATCCTCCCAGCTCTCGCCCTCTGCACAATCATCAGGGTTCTCCTTTGTAAATAGCGGATTGAAGAGACGAACCTCCGCCTCGAGTGCATGAGCCTTAGAGACCCAGTGAATAACACCCTTAACGCGACGTCCATCGCTTGAAGAACCATTGCCCGACATTGGGTCAACGCTACACAATAGCTCTACGATGTTTCCTTCGCTATCCTTCACCACATCATCACACTTGAGTAGGTACGAGTATCGAAGTCGAACCTCACCCCCTAGGCTTAGTCTAAAGAACTTCTTAGGAGGGTTCTCCATGAAATCATCGCGCTCGATATACAACTCTTCAGAGAATGGAATTTCGCGAGTACCAGCAGACTCATCTTCGGGGTTATTAACCGCAGTAAAGATTGTCTTTGACAACTCTGCAAAGTTAGTGATCTTAACCTTTAGAGGGTTAAGTACCGCCATACGACGCTCTGCTATTTTATTGAGATCCTCCCTTACGCAGAACTCTAATTTACCTAGATCAATAACGTTATCACGCTTGGCAACACCCACCATCTCGGCAAAAGCACGCACTGAGGCAGCTGAATAACCACGGCGACGCAGCGCACAGATAGTTGGCATACGTGGATCGTCCCAGCCCATAACAGCACCCTCTTGAACCAACTTCAACAGGCGACGCTTTGACATCATAGTGTATGTTAGATTCAAACGAGCGAACTCATATTGGTGCGATGGAAATATCTCAAGCGCATCAATAAACCAATCATATAGTGGGCGGTGAACATCAAACTCTAGGGTGCATATAGAGTGTGTGATCTCCTCCAAAGAGTCACTCTGACCGTGCGCATAATCATACATCGGGTAGATGCACCACTTATCGCCTGTGCGATGGTGGCTAGTGTGTAGAATACGATACAAGATCGGGTCACGCATAAGCATGTTAGGGTGCGCCATATCAATCTTGGCACGCAACACCTTCTCTCCATCTTGGAACTCACCCGCTCTCATACGAGAGAAAAGGTCTATATTCTCCTCAACCGACCGCTCTCTATAAGGTGAATTAACACCTGCAACAGCAACAGTACCACGAGTTTGACGTATCTGCTCCTGGGTTTGATCATCAACATAGGCCAACCCTTTGCGGATCATCTCTTGCGCCCATAGATACAACTGCTCAAAATAGTCTGACGCGTAGCGCTCAATCGCCCAATCAAACCCCAACCATTTAATATCCTCCTTGATAGCGTCAACATACTCTGTATCCTCCTTCACGGGGTTAGTATCATCAAAACGAAGATTACACTTACCGCCATACTTCTTAGCTAGACCAAAGTTGATACATATACTCTTAGCGTGACCGATATGAAGGTAACCGTTTGGCTCTGGCGGAAAACGAGTTTGAACTCGCGGTTCTCCCGCCGCGATCGACGCCTCTATAATATCTTCGAGGAAGTTATTAGCCCTCTCCTTTACTGTTCCATTTGTTGCAACTGACATAACTATACGATTTAAAACTTTTCTATGCTACAAATGTAGCGATTATTTTTTAATTTTTATTAAATTTACACCCATTTTAAATTGATAAAAAGATGCGCAAAATAACAAACATTGAACTTAACCGCCCTTCAGTGGCTGAATTTTCGGAGATAGAGAAAATTCCCGTAGTTGTTGTGCTCGATAATATACGCTCGCTTCAGAATGTGGGGTCGTTATTTCGCACATGCGACGCCTTTGTCGCAGAGGAACTTGCACTGTGTGGAATAACCGCAACGCCTCCAAATCGCGATATCCACAAAACAGCTCTTGGCGCTGAACTAACAGTAAAGTGGAGCTACTACCCCACAACCATCGAGTGTGCCTCGGAGCTAAAACAGAGAGGGTACAAGCTAATAGCCATAGAACAGGTTGAAGAGTCTATTATGCTCAACGACTTCACCATTAAGGAGGGCGAAAAGTATGCTATAATACTAGGTAATGAGGTAATGGGCGTAGACCAAGAGGTTGTTGATATATGTGACTCCGCAATCGAAATTCCACAAGCAGGAACAAAACACTCAATAAACGTATCCATAGCTGGCGGTGTAGTTTTATGGAGTTTATTTTGCCAATTCCAACAAAATAGATAACTTTGCCACCCTAACATTAAATTCAAACAAAAATGTCAACACAGAGCAACTTAAGAGCTGTGACAACATACCGCCTTTCAGAGATGAAACAGCGCGGTGAGAAGATCGCGATGCTAACATCTTACGACTTCTCGATGGCTAAGATCGTCGATGCTGCGGGCATTGATGTTATTCTTGTTGGAGACTCAGCAGCTAACGTCATGGCTGGTTACGAGACGACACTTCCGATAACTCTAGATATGATGATATACCACGCACGTTCGGTGGTGAGAGCAGTTGACCGCGCACTTGTAGTTGTCGACCTACCCTTTGGAACTTATCAAGGTAACTCAAAAGTAGCTCTCGACTCCGCTGTAAGAATCATGAAGGAGACCGAAGCTGACGCTGTAAAACTAGAGGGCGGCGAGGAGATTCTCGAATCGGTTCAACGTATACTCTCTGCTGGTATTCCTGTTATGGGACACCTCGGGCTTACACCTCAGTCGATCAATAAGTTTGGAACATACACAGTGCGTGCTAAAGACGAGGCGGAGGCTAATAAGTTAATGCGAGATGCTAAAATACTAAGTGACGCAGGGTGCTTTGCTATTGTTCTTGAGAAGATACCAGCCAAACTAGCTAGCGACGTATCACAAAGTATCCCCACACCAACAATCGGTATTGGTGCTGGCGCTGGTGTTGATGGACAGGTGCTCGTAGTACACGATATGCTCGGAATAAACAAAGGTTTTTCACCTAGGTTCCTACGTCGTTATGCCGATCTACACACCATAATGACTGACGCAATAGCTCACTATGTTGATGATGTCAAGAATTTCGATTTCCCCAACGAGACAGAGCAGTATTAAGGTCGCATGAGATAAAAAAAGTGTCGGTAAGATTTTCACCTTACCGACACTTTTGTTTCTACCACACTTTATTTAGCTCCTCATTATACTCAAACCCCGCAGAGCTAAGTATACCGACGATCTCCGATCTATCTACGCCCATATCTTCACACAACTCATCGAGGTTGCAGTATTGATCCCTGAGCTTCATATTGATAAAACTATAAAGCATCATTGGATCTTTAGGTATGTTGCTGTCCATCTGATTTTTTTAACGTAAGTTCAAAAATTACTATTGGTGTATTAAAAACTTCTACAACTGCCCCGCGCGGGCGGCGGCGGGGCAGTCCTATATTTTCTCAACAAGTAAACCTGTAATAATCTATATCCCCAATAAGGATCTAAACTACCTCTTTACAATTATCTCGGCACCATGAAGTATAGCCTCCTCGTTCTGAGGTAACATCTTCCACGCGCGCTCAGGAAGCGACTTCTTAAGTCCTGCGATAACATTTGGGTGCTCCACTACTGGATTAACTTTTAGGTAACCGCCCAATATAAGAGTATTAAAGAGTTTAGAGTTACCCATCTTAGCGCACTCCGATGCCGCCTCAATAGTATATATGTCTATATCGGTACGTGTAGGGTGCTGCGTAATACCATTTGTATCGTACACTAAAACACCTCCTGGGCGTATCATACTCTCGAACTTCGTCATCGACTGCTGGTTCAGAATTATCGCCGAATCATACTCATTTGAAACAGGCGACGATATACTTTTATCCGAGATGATAACTGTAACATTGGCTGTTCCACCGCGCATCTCTGGTCCGTATGATGGCATCCAAGTCACCTCAAAGCCCTGAATAACGCCCGAGTACGCCAATATCTTACCCATTGAGAGGACTCCCTGCCCTCCAAAACCTGCTATTATAAGTCTCTCTTTCATTACTCCTCCTTTTTTTGAGAATCCTTTATATCACCCAATGGATAGAATGGAACCATATTTTTATCGAGCCACTCGTTCGATTGCACGGGGCTCATCTTCCAACCACTACTACAAGTACTCACAACCTCAACCATCGCAAAACCCTCGCAATTCAAAGCTACCTCAAACGCTCTACGAATAGCCTTTTTACACTTTCTAACATTGGCAGGGGTGTGAACACTCTGCCTAGAGAGGAACGTTGCACCATCAAGGTGAGCTATCATATCTGCAATCTTAAATGGGTAACCGTTAAGATCCGCGCGACGTCCATCAGGCGTTGTTGCTGTCTTCATTCCGAGCAGCGTAGTGGGCGCCATCTGACCTCCCGTCATTCCATAAATCGCATTGTTTATATAGATCACAGCGATACTCTCTCCGCGCGCGGCAGAGTGAATGGTCTCGCCAATACCAATAGCAGCCAAATCACCATCTCCTTGATATGTGAAAACTAAACGATCAGGATATACTCGTTTTGTTCCCGACGCCACAGCGCAAGCTCTTCCGTGTGCTGCTTGAATCCAATCGGTATCAATATAATCGTAAGCAAAGACCGAACACCCCACAGGTGATACTCCAATAGCTTTACCTGCTGCGCCCATCTCCTCAATCACCTCGGCAACAATCTTATGAACTGTACCGTGGCTACAACCTGGGCAATAGTGCATCACCGTATCACGCAAAATCTTTGGTTTACGATAGACCAGATTTTCTGGTTTTATCTCTACAACTCCCATATATATTAGCTTTTTTCTATCAATTTTGATTTCATTGCAGCCCACACCTCATCGGGGCTAAATATCATACCTCCCATACGACCATAGTGCTCTACGGGAGCCTTATCACCTACGGCAAGGCGCACATCCTCAACCATCTGCCCTGCATTCAACTCAGCCGACAAGAAGCCTTTAACCCCTCGCTCGGCAAGAGCACGAATAGCATCATAAGGATATGGGTAAAGAGTAATAGGACGCAAAAGACCCACTTTATACCCCTCCGCGCGAGCCATCTCAACTGTGGATGCACAGATACGTGCCGAAGAGCCAAAAGCAACAATTACATAATCTGCATCGTCGCAAAGAGTCTGCTCGAAGAGAACCTCGCTCTGCATAGCTTTATACTTAGCCTGCAAGCGGTGGTTTACCTCCTCCATCTTGGGAGCCATAATCTCAAGCGAGCTAACAACATTTGAGCGACGTTGCCCCATATTGCCCGATGCTCGCCACTCGCCACACTCTGCGGCAATCTCCTCATCGCTTTTACATGGACGCTGAGGAGCAAGAACCACCTTCTCCATCATCTGACCAATAATTCCATCGGCTAGAATCATCGCTGGATTGCGATACTTAAACGCTAAATCTAACGCCTTAGAGACATGGTCGTGCATCTCCTGCACCGAGTTGGGAGCAAGAACTATAAGGTGATAGTCACCATGACCTCCACCCTTGCAGGCTTGGAAGTAATCACCCTGAGATGGTTGAATTGTACCTAGTCCAGGGCCTCCGCGCTGACAGTTGATTACCAGACAAGGCAGCTCCGCACCTGCCAAATAGGTCAAACCCTCAGCCATAAGGCTGATACCTGGTCCCGACGAAGATGTTAGCACGCGCTTACCTGTCGAAGCAGCACCATATACCATATTAATAGAGGCTACCTCTGACTCCGCCTGCAACACCACCATACCCGTTGATTCCCAAGGTCTAAGTTCCATGAGGGTCTCCATAACCTCGGTTTGAGGGGTGATGGGATAACCAAAGTATGCATCACAACCATATCTTATAGCAGCATGAGCAATAACCTCATTGCCCTTCATTAATCTTACATCTTCCATATTACTCTACTTTTTGACGATATACGGCAATACAACTATCGGGGCAAATAATCGCACACGAAGAGCAGCCTATACATTTATCTCTATCCACTAACTGGGCAAAAGGGTACCCTTTGCCATTTACCTCACTCGACATAGAGAGTATATTCAAAGGACACGCGCTAACACATACTGCACACCCTTTGCACCTCTCTCTATCTATTATGAGATCGCCTTTTATTTTTGCCATAATTATACGCTTTCTTCTTTTAGGGGCTTCTAATAATTCCCCGATTTTAATTTTTTTCGTTAATATTTATCCATTTTGCTTTTAGGCAAAGTGGGTTGTAGTGACCCCTACCACCGATTTTGGCTAAAAACAAAAGAGGTGAGTAGTGGCGGAAAAGTATTTTGGGGAATTGCTAGAAGCCCCCTTTAATTTATCTCGACAAATATAACTATATTTTACCATTATAACTGCTTTTTGCCATTTTTTTAACTATTTCAAATATTCAAACATATCCAAACAACTTAATATCAACGGCATTAACTAAAAAAGAGTATTTAACTTTTAGTATAAACGTTGATTTTCTCAAAAAAATATATAATTTTACAACTTGTTAACGTTATGCAAATGTCAATTAAATCACAAATAGATAAGCTCCGCTCTGAACTTCATGATGGTGTTGAATTGGTCGCTGTATCAAAGACTCACCCCGTGGAGGCGATCGAGGAGGCGTACGCTTGTGGGCAGAGAGTCTTTGCCGAGAGCCGTCCACAGGAGCTAAAGGCGAAGCATGAGGCTCTACCTAAAGATATCGAGTGGCGCATGATTGGGCACCTTCAGACCAACAAGATAAAGATGATACTTCCATTCGTATCCCTAATCGAATCACTCGACTCGCTTCGCTTAGCTCAAGTAATAGAGAAAGAGTCCGCTAAATTAAACATAACAGTTGATTGCCTACTTGAGATACACGTTGCAGACGAACTCAGCAAAACAGGATGGGCATGGGAAGAGCTAATCAACGATGTTAAAAATGGTGCATTTGACAACTTGCCACATATTCGTCTTCGAGGCGTGATGGGCATAGCGTCATACTCAAACGACATGGAGGTTGTAAAGTCTGATTTTAAGAGACTTAAAGCCTATAAAGAGGAGCTATCACAATACTTCACAGGCAACTTCGATACTATATCAATGGGCATGTCTGGCGACTACAAACTAGCCATGGAGTGCGGATCAACATCTATAAGAGTTGGTTCAATGATTTTTGGCGCGCGCGATTATTCAATATAAAGACAATCACTACAATGGAGGAGAATCAAAGTCAATATTTGGCTGATTACGAAAATAGACTTATGCAAACACTACTACGTCAAGTAACAGACTTAGGTCTACTATCAGGTCAACTGCTAGAAGTTGGCGAAGTAGAACAGAAATGGAAAACCTCGGCACCAGAATATATGGCAGCCGCAGTACCACAAATAGTACAATATCCATCTGTCGCCATAGCGTGGGCTGGGTACCTTGGCATAGGCGCCGCTGTTTTATGGGATAGCGACTGGGATAGCTACGCCGAGGAGGAGGATCTATACACCTTAATCTCAAAACCGCGCGGTTTTGACGAGATGGATGAATATGTTATGGAGGGGTTGCTTGGCTACACGCTGGAGGGCGAGGAAGCTCAAAAATTAGAGTCTGTGATGCGAAGCGCTGCACACACCGCCCAAGGCTTGATAAAAAAGGAAAACATAGAGGCTCAGAGCGTGCTAGCGTTTCACATTTTCGCCCGCACAACAAAAGTATTTTACAGAATCGGCATAGCCATAGGTCTACACCTGCTAGGTTATAGCTACGTAAAAGCAGATCTAGGGAGCAACTAGAGTATTTAAAAATTCTACAACTGCCATGCGCGGGCGGCGGCGGGGTGCTCCCCGCAGAGCTATTCTTAGTTTGCGGTTGTTAATAGACTGATCCTCAATCTACTATATATTGATAAATGTTCGATTAAAGCGTTGCTTTATCACTCCTTTATCAATATATAGCGACGTAGGCTGCGCCTACTATTAACAATCGAGAACCTTATTTACGAATAACCAAAAAAACGGTTACTCTTGATATAGCTTATCAATTATCTGCTCGACATATCGCTTCGAGGTCTTAGGATTTTCATAGCCACCCCCAAACCAGTTTTTCATAGGTAGCTCATAGCCTCTACCCTGCATATAATTGTGCGTAGCGCTCTTGAGAGCCTTACCTATACCCTTCCAGTCCACATCCGCATCACACTCAAACTCGACCGCATTATTAGCAAATGGAGCATCTCCACCCGAGGTTATTCGTGCGCCATAACGCTCTGGATTACACCCCGTAACACTATGTACCGTCATAGCGTAACAGTGCCAGAATGCCGACTGAATAATACCCTGCTCAAACATCTGACGCACTATCTCTAGTGACTCCACAGCCTCCTGAGCACTCTGGGTTGGAAATCCATACATCAAATAGGCATGAACCATAATTCCCGCGCTATTAAAAGAGGTGCAACTCTCAACGGCTTGATCTATGGTCACCCCCTTGTCAATGAGTTTTAACACCCTTGGAGATGCAACCTCCAGACCTCCCGAAACGGCTATACACCCCGCACGCGCGAGGAGTTCGCATAACTCAAAATCAAAACTCTTCTCGAAACGAATATTTCCCCAAAACGAGACCACCAGACCTCGCTCAATTATTATCTCGGCAACCTCACGCAGTAATTTTGGTGGCAGTGCCTCATCCGTAAAATGAAAACCTGTTATTTTGGTCTGCGCCATTATAGCCTCCATGCGATCCACAACGGTCGCAGCACGAGCAGCCGAATATCGAGCTATATAATCTAGTTTAGTATCACAAAAGGTGCACTTAGCCCAATAGCAACCATGCGCCAGAGTCATCTTGTTCCACGCCCCATCGCTCCATAGGCGGTGCATTGGGTTCGAGAATTCAACCATTGAGATATATCGACTGAGGTCTAAATCCGAGAAATCGGGCGCTGGTAAATCCTCAAATTTAAGAGCGTTATCCCAATTTTTAGAATCGATAACCTCGCCTTGTTCCAAGTACTTAGCGCTAACAATACTCTCTCGCTCCATCTTGCCACCAAGATAATCCGCCAAAGAGGTTATAGGCAGCTCCCCATCATCGAAGAGCAGAAAATCTACAAACTCAAAGAGGCGCGCATCACGCAGTTGACGAAGCTCCGTATTGACATAACCACCTCCCATTGCGACCGTAACTTTGCGACCACTACTCTTCAGCCTCTGCGCCATACGCAGTGCCATCAAGAGTGTCCCTGGGAAAGGTATCGTGAAACCCACAACATCGGCTCCCGAGCGCTCGATTTTAGACTCAAAGATATCGAGCGCCATCTCTTCGATGATATTACACTCACTCGAAAGCTCCTTATATATATAGTCAAACGTAGGTGCCGAGGATGCTATACGCTCTGCGTAACGTACAATCGAGAAGTCACACCCCACAACTTCCGCGATAAAAGCCGCCAAGTCTTCTATGTAGAGTGTTGCTATATATTTCGCCCTCTCGACAGTACCTGTTGTGCCGTACGCCCACTCAAGGTCATCATCTTTTACACGTTTAAACATCGTTGCTTCGGGCAAAAAATCACGACTTGCGATACGCGTAGCTAGTGTATTGTCGTCGCCCCGCAGAAAACGCCACACTGCATCTATCGTTGCTAGGTACTCCGCGCGCTTCATCGCCACCTCTTTAGATTTCGTTGTGAGCCTTTCGTTCTCAAAAGCACTCACAAAAACACCCTCCAAGAATTGGCGCGTAAAGATCCTCTCAGCAAGCTCTATACCTATATCACATTGCAGCACCTCATGCCCTGACATCTTTAGATATGCTTTGAGCTGTGTTGTGGCAGGATACGGTGTATTCAACTGAACAAAAGGTGGTGTAATAAGGCAAAATTTCATACTCTAAGAAACTGTTTAATTTTGTATCGAAGTTATTTTTACACTATTTTGTATTAGTTTTTGCACCTCAAATGAGGCGAAAAGAACGAAAATATAAAACTTAAACAGTTTCTTAACCCTTATAAGCTATACTCTCAATCTCGATCTTAACACCTAACGGAAGCTTCGACACCTCATAACATGCACGAGCAGGCATATCCTCGGTGAAGTAGCTCGCGTATATCGCGTTCATCGCTGCAAAATCATTTAAATCATCTAAAAGCACCGATGTCTTTACAACATTAGCCTTTGTCATACCCGCCTCGCTTAGTATGGCGTCTATATTTTTAAGTATCTGTGTTGTCTGCTCCTCGATCGTTGAAGCAATCTGACCTGTTGTGGGATCAATCGCAATCTGACCAGATATATATAGTGTATCACCAGCCATTACCGCTTGAGAGTATGGGCCGACAGCTGCGGGTGCATTTTGTGTTGAGATAATCTTTTTCATTGTTCTTGGTTTATTTAATAATGGCAAAGGTAAAAATAAATTATGTATGACTATAGAAATTAGGTCTACAATAAGGATATTTTTCTACCTCATATTAAAACCCTCACACGTTCCATCACTATAAAACAACAAAACTCGAACTACACGATCTTGTTTTTGTTCAAGAATTGAACTAAGTGAATTGCGAGAATTTTCGTCTTGTATTGGCTTAAAACTCTCTGTTTGCATAGGAGCGTGGTCTGCGACTGGCGGAGCGAAAGGCAGCTCCTCTGCGGCTTTTAATATAGGTGTCTCTACAACCTCTTCACGAGGCTCTTTTTGTGGGGGTGGAGGAGTGGTCACAACAGCACTTTGCGAAGTTGTACGATACACCTGCTTCGAATCCAACAACAACCAATCAGGGTTGATTTTTGGGAAGTGGGTGAGGATGCGCTGAAGCAAATCACAGCTCGGTTTGTTTCTTCCCGAAAGAAGGTGAGAAACACCCGATGGTTGAATCTTTAATATTTCGGCAAATCGAGAAGAGGTCAAACCTTCGCTCTTCATCAAATAGGCAATTTTCTCATTCATATTTGTGAATTTTTACAAAGATAAATATATTTATTTTGTAAAACAACATAGATTACAAATGTAACTAAAATTTATGCCCTCACTAATTTTACATCTGTTATCAAACACGTTAGGGTGGGGGAATATGACAAAATGCTGTTATAACATATCTAATATTAATATTGATATAAATTGCGTAAAACACTGGCTGTTTGGGTATTATATACATAAATAATTACGTTATATAAAGGTATCTGTGTGTTACAGTGGGTATAAATACACTTCAATTATATGACACTTTATATAACGCTGTAAAAATACTGATTATTAGATGATTACGATCGCTTTATAAACTTTTTGACTGCTCATACATAACGTTATTTTGAGCTGTAATTTACAACCTTAATGCATTTACACATGTAATAAAACCACCTTGAATAGAGTCATTTGCTTTGTTTACACTTGTAAGTACATCTGTAACTACTTGATTTGTTTAGTTACATTTGTAATATCACATTCGTAAACAGTTGATTTTTTGACAAAATTTGCTTCTCTGGATTATCGCACACTAAAATTTTACACAGATAAATCTCAAAGTGTACATTATGTTAAATAACAAATAGGCGCGCAGAGTACAACTACCCTACACGCCTATTTATCAGCCTATTAGCCTACTACACACTATATTTTATATAGATAGAGCCTCTGCAATAGCAGAAAACTCTTCTGGAGTAAATTTGAGCTTTTTAGCCTTGAAATCGACATCTCCTTCACCATTTATTGGTATTAAATGGATATGTGCATGGGGTACTTCCAGCCCCAAAACAACAACAGCTACCCTTTTACACTCTACTTGCTGTTTAATCTGGTGTGCTACCCTTTTAGCAAATAAAATCATCTCCGACAATGTATCATCATCGAGGTCAAAAATGTAATCTGTCTCACATTTAGGCACCACTAGAGTGTGCCCCTTTTGTATTGGATTGATATCCAAAAATGCAAAAAAACGATCATCCTCCGCTACCTTGTAGCATGGAATCTCTCCTGTAATAATTCGCGAAAAAATTGTTGCCATGTTATATTTTTTAACTCATCTCTTTATGTTTGGGATGTAATATTTCTGACATAATAACAGCCTGACGAATATCAAAATCTTCAAGCTCTACCGACTTGTCATCAAACTTCGGCTCCTCTTGAATTGAAGATACACGAGAAGGTGACTGCGGTAGATCTACAATCGGCTTATCAACCTTCACTCTGCGTGTGGCTAACTGCTGAGGCTCGACTGTCTCCACGCCTCCACCCTCTTCACTCGATGGCTCATACTCTTCGATGACCTCCGCGCTTTCTCCTTTATTCAAGACACTTTTGAAAATAAAATAGCCTGCCGCTATAATTATTAGTATAAAATTCTCTATTCCTACATTTTCCATATCTCTAAATAGTTATTTTAGAACTCCTTTCTTGTTACACTCTCAAAACCTCTAATTGCGCGTAACCTCTTTATCACACTACTAAGACTTTTTGCATCATACACATAAAGTGTAAACATTCCCTCAAAGATCCCATCGTGGCTACTTATATTGATCTCTCTAATATTTATATTAAAGTCACTACTTACGACCTGCACCAGATCTCGCAACAACCCAACTCGGTCGAAGCCCCTGATATCTAGCTTAGTAAGAAAGAACAGACTCTTTTGGTGCGCCCACGAAATACCCTCTTTAACTATGTTTTGACCATAGTTAACAGCGAGCCGATGTAACTCCATACATGTCGACTTATGCACGGTAATATCCCCCGTAAACGGGTCTCTATACCCCACAACATCGTCCCCAGGAATAGGCTTACAACACTCGGCTATAATAAATTCATCACGCCCAGAATCATCATCTGGCGCCTCCAACTCTACATCGTCTGCTGCGTCCGCGTCACCTCCATCATCCGATTTACGATTAATAAACAGATTCCAGAACTTTAAGATCTTTAGCTCCGAATTACGATTTAATATTTGAGACAGATTGTCCAAGGTGATGATACCAGAGCCTACTTTACTATAAAATTCGTCCTTATTAGCTGATCCATAGGCTGGTAACACCTTGCGAATTACTCGTCCGCTTATGGGTGTCTGAAGTTCCGACATCCGTTGCTCGAAGAGTTGCTTGCCGCACTCTATGTTATTCTCTCGCTCACTTTTTAAGAAGGATTTAATAGCTGATGCAGCCTTAGAGGTTGCCACTATATCTAGCCATTCGGCAGATGGGCGGGCTGTATCAGATGTAATAATCTCGATCTGATCCCCGCTATGTATCTTATCTGTAATAGATTGCACCTTGTGGTTTATCTTAGCCCCGATAGCTTTATTTCCTATTTTTGAGTGTATATCATAAGCAAAATCTATTGCCGTCGAGTTAGCAGGTAGCTTACGTTGCTCTCCCTTAGGTGTAAAGACAACGATATCCGAGGTATACAGTGATAGCTTGAAATCATCCAAGAAATCAACAGCATTATCGCTCGCCGAACTTAAAGCTGTGCGAATTTTACTAAGCCACTTCTCAAACTCATCATCTTCGTATGCCTCACCAGTCTGTTTATATTTCCAGTGTGCTGCAAGCCCACGTTCCGCTACTTCATCCATTCTTTTGGTGCGGATCTGAACCTCCACCCACTCTCCACTATCACCCATAACGGTAATATGCAGCGCCTCGTATCCATTATCCTTTGGGATACTTACCCAATCCCTCAAACGCTCCGTATTAGGAGCGTAATAGTCTGTAATTAAGGAGTATATCTGCCAACACTGTGACTTCTCGGAAGAACCAGCAGCAGGCTGAAAGACTATTCTCACAGCAAAAAGGTCATATATCTCCTCGAAGTCAATACCCTTACGCTGCATCTTATTCCATATCGAATACGGACTTTTAACCCTCCCAGAAATCTCATATTTGAGACCCATAGCATCTAAGCCTTCAATTATTGGCTCTGTGAAGAGTTCAATTAGCTTATCACGCTCTACTTTTGTCTGTGAAAGCTTGTTTGTTATTCTCTCGTATTCCGTAGGGAAACGATACTTAAGGCATAGATCCTCAAGCTCGCTCTTTATCGAAAAGAGTCCTAGTCTATACGCTAACGGAGCAAAGAGATAGATCGTCTCGCTCGTGATCTTGATCTGCTTGTTGAGAGGTATAACTCCCAACGTACGCATATTGTGTAGACGATCGGCTATCTTTATTAAGATAACTCGCACATCGTCACACATCGTAAGTAACATCTTGCGGAAATACTCCGCCTGCTGCGACGTCTCACGGTTAAAGACCCCTGATATCTTGGAGAGTCCATCAACCATGGATGCTATCTTATCCCCAAAGAGAGAGCTTATATCTTCGACCGTATAGTGGGTATCCTCCACCACATCGTGGAGCAGTGCCGCGACGACCGACTTAACACCAAGTCCAATCTCGTCAACAACGATCTGAGCTACGGCAATAGGATGCACAAGGTACGGCTCACCTGTACGGCGCCGCACCCCTTCATGTGCCTCTTTAGCAAGACGGTAGGCTCGACGGATTAGATCCCAATCCTCATCCCCTCGGCAAATCTTTTCGCACGAGAGAGATAGTCGACCCCACGCCTCAGCTAAGAGCTTGTCATCCGATGCACTGTAACTCACATTACTCCTCCTTTTTTGTCATTGAAGCGCGCACCTTTGCCTCTATCTCGTCACGCAAAGCCTCATCTCCTACGAGCAAGTTTTTAACGGAGTCGCGACCTTGACCCAACTTACGTTCGCCATAAGAGAACCACGAACCCGCCTTTTTAATCACTCCATAATCTACACCGAGGTCAATAACCTCGCCAATCTTTGAGATACCCTCACCAAACATAATATCAAACTCTGCTCGCTTGAATGGAGGCGCCACCTTATTCTTAACAACCTTAACACGGGTACGGGTACCGAGCTGCTCCTCGCCATCTTTGATGATCGAGACTCTACGAATATCAATACGCACACTTGCGTAGAACTTCAGCGCATTACCTCCTGTCGTTGTCTCTGGATTGCCATACACAACGCCTATCTTATCACGCAACTGGTTGATAAAGATACAAACGGTCTTAGTCTTTGAGATGCTTGCTGTTAACTTACGTAGCGCTTGTGACATAAGACGAGCTTGAAGACCCATCTTTGAATCTCCCATCTCACCTTCGATCTCCGCCTTTGGAGTAAGAGCCGCCACCGAGTCAATCACCACGATATCAATAGCGCTCGAACGGATCAATGAGTCGGCGATCTCTAACGCCTGCTCACCATGATCGGGCTGAGAGATAAGCAAATTATCTACATCAACACCCAACTTCTGAGCGTAATAGCTATCAAAAGCGTGCTCCGCATCTATAAAGGCGGCTATGCCTCCTAACTTCTGAGCCTCCGCGATTGCGTGGATTGCAAGTGTTGTCTTACCCGATGACTCAGGACCATATATCTCGACAATTCGCCCTTTAGGGTACCCTCCCACTCCTAGAGCCATATCAAGGGTCACCGACCCTGTGGGTATAACTGGAACAGAGGCTACATCATTAGAGTTCATTCTCATTATGGAACCCTTACCAAAATCCTTCTCAATCTTATCCATCACAGCGCTCAATACCTTGAGCTTATCGCTGTTTGCTTGTGTTTTATCTGCCATGTCTATATTTTTTTAAATTTCTTCTTCCGTATTACCCACTACGCTACCATAAACAAACGTAGTCACTAAAGTTCATATTACACTAAATTTATATATATTCCAATTCAAAACGGAATCACCCAAAGATATAAAAAATTATTGATTCACTAGGTTTTTCCTCATCTTTTTTAACCGTTATTTATTCGTTAGAGCCAGCTCAGATTACTACAACCTTTATATTCGTATGAAAATCTTGCTCCGTAGCGTTGAGACGCCGCATACAACAAGGGCAACGAATGGCCACCTGTGTCTCGATATAACACCTCTCTTTTAGTGAAGTTGTACTTGCCCCTGAATCTCCATCACCGAAGTGATCATAGTGCGCTCCGCAGTAGCGACACTTTAATTTATAAGCTGTTCCCATAACTATTAAGTGTTTAATTATGATACAAAGGAACAGGTTATTTGTGTCAACTTGTGACACTCCAAAATTATTTTGTGAATTTTGCGATATATTTCTTAAGATACTCCTCGAGTTCGGGTGTATCACAGATCTTGATATCATCAATAAGACCTATAACAAACCGCCCAACGCCGACATAACTAGCTACATAAATATCTAACAGCCACCTTTGAGGAGCTACTTGCACGATATATTTATGAGAGAGTGGATACTCCTCCAACAGTAGATTATACGACAAGATCCCCATCTCGATACGCACACGATGCTTCAACTCACCATTCATCCTAAAGAGATCGACCGCCCCTTCGCGATGCTCCGACTCACTCTGCCACGCACTGCTTAACATCTCCACATCGGCGATGCGAGCTGTCTTAAAGAGCTTACAACGGTTATCCTCCACATCATAGCACCACACTTGAACATAGTTCGTTGTAAAGGCAAACGGTTCGACTAATCTATCCCTCACGGCGCTACCATGAGCCGATTGATACGACTTTAACAGCACCTGATACTTCTGCTCTATTGCCTCCACAAGCGTGTGAACGTTAGCTCCATGGCGACCCTTGACCACCGTATTAGCTAAAACTTTGCTGTCATAGACCGAATATAACTTACGTTTTAGATTCTCCTTGAGGAGGTTCGTGTCATCTATATTTTCAATCGAACGCTTCAGTATAACCGCCTCCTCTTCAGTGAAGTGAACCAACTGTGATATATCCTTAAAGTATGGAGACTCCTTGCTTAGGCGGATACACTCCCCTTCACGCTTGATGACAAAGCCCGCCTCCCTAAAGGTATCAATATAACGATATACGGTGCGCCGAGACATAGAGAGTCGACTAGCCAACTCATCGACACTATACGTTGTATTGGCTGTAAGCATCTTCATCAGACGCAAAAGTCTCTCTATTTTTGGCTGATCCATAAAAGAAAAAAAGCTTCTGAAGCAAAAACCTCAAAAGCTATACTATTTAATTAAGCACTATCTTCTCAATCTGCTCCACTAAGTGCCTGAAGCTCTTGTCGATCTCCATCATATTGGTCACCGTCTTACAAGCGTGTAGCACCGTAGCGTGGTTACGTCCTCCAATAGATGAACCAATCGCCGCCAGAGACAACTGCGTATGCTGTTTTGCCAAATACATTGCAATCTGTCGAGCTTGAACAACCTCTCGTCTGCGCTCCTTAGAGAGTATTCTATCTATCGACTGCTCCATGTGGCGACATACCTCATCTAGGATAGCCTTGATAGTCACCTCCTTATGATTCAACTTAACATATACCTTCAACACCTCTCGCGCTAGAGCGATATCAATCTTTCTCTGCAAGAATGAAGCATTTGCGATAAGCGAAGAGAGAGCGCCCTCTATTTCACGAACATTTGCCTTAATATTGTTAGCTAGATAATCAATAACCTCTTCGGGAAGTGTGGTCTTAAGTTTCTTCGCCTTAGCCGATATAATCTTAACCTTAGTTTCATAATCTGGCAGATTCACAGGTGTTGCAAAACCCCACTTAAAACGAGTAAGCAGTCGCTGCTCTATATCCTTCAACTCTACAGGTGGCTTATCCGAAGTGAGGATAAGTTGCTTACCCGAGAGGTGTAGGTGGTTAAATATATTAAAGAACGCATTTTGTGTTCCTGTCTTACCTGTTAGCTCCTGGATATCGTCAATTATAAGAACATCTATCGTCTGGTAGAAGTGTATGAAATCTGGAATCTCGCCATTCTTATATGCTGTCTGAAACTGAGCCTGAAACTTATTCATCGAGACATACAAAACCTGTAAGTTTGGTTGACGCTGACGAATCTCATGCCCTACAGCCTGAACAATATGTGTCTTACCGAGACCCGAGTCACCATATATATATAGTGGATTGAAAGGGTTGTTGCCTGGATTTACTGCAACAGCCATACCCGCCGAACGCGATAATCTGTTACACTCACCCTCGACAAAATTCTCAAACGTATATCCTATATTTAGGTTTGGATCAATATTTATCCTCTTAAGACCTGGTATTACAAAGGGATTTTTGATATTTGCAGTACTATTTTGAGCACTAAAACGCTGCACCTGCGTTGCATCCGAATCTGTCACAACAACAGATGAAACATCCTCTCTAGGGAACGCATAATAGAGCCTCGTTTTTTTACCGTAATACTGAGCAATTATAGGGCGCAAAAAGGGGATATAGTTCCTCTCGATTTGGTTTACGTAACTTTTGTTAGGAACACCCAATCGAAGGTTCTCGCCATCATACTCTAAAGGGATAATTGGCTTGAACCACTTCACAAACTCCTCCTCAGTTGTTTGCGATTTGATATGGTCAAGACAATCCTGCCACGCTTGTTTGTATGATGTATTACCCTGTAACATAATTACTTACGATATCCTATACGTGTTAAAACATTAAATAATATACTCTCTTTGAATAACCTCTCACTGCTGTTATAGTAAGACCCAATGACCAAGGACTGCTCAAGCGGGATTACAAAGGTGATTATAAATTTTGGAAAAAAAAACTTTTTCTCTATTGTTTTTTTTGTTTTTTTTGATATGGTTATATAGAGGAGATTTAGACTCTTTTTTTTAACTAACTGATATTAAATATTCTAATTTTTTTACTACTTTTGTCGCGAGTGGTTTACTATATACAGGGTGGCTTTTGCGCCCCTACAAAGACGATAAGTAAATTTAGATTATACAATAAAATAATTTTTTTAACAAAATGGCAAACGAACTAGAACAACAGGTACTAGCCAAGGCACAAGCATGGCTCAATGGAGCTTATGATGCTGAGACTAAAAAAGAGGTAAAAGAATTAATGGAGAACAATATGGGTGAGCTCGTAGAGTCATTCTATAGGGATCTTGAGTTTGGAACAGGAGGTCTTAGAGGAATCATGGGCGTAGGTTCTAACCGCATGAATATCTATACTGTCGGTGCCGCTACACAAGGACTATCAAACTACCTTAAAAAGAACTTCACGGGCGAGATCAAAGTTGCTGTAGCTCACGATAGCCGCAATAACGCTCGCCTCTTTGCAGAGCACACTGCCGATATCTTTGCCTCTAACGGCTTTACCGTATATCTATTTGATGCACTTCGCCCAACACCTGAGTTGAGCTTCGCTATCCGCGAACTCGGTTGCCAATCTGGTGTTGTAGTAACAGCATCTCACAACCCGAAGGAGTACAACGGATACAAAGCATACTGGGAAGATGGCGCTCAGGTTACCGAGCCACATGATATGAACATTATCAACGAGGTTCAAAAAATCACCGATGTAGAGATGATCCTCACAGGAGCAAACAAAGAGAATATCACAATTCTTGATACTAAGTTTGATGAGATCTACCTCGACATGATCAAGGCTCTCTCTCTATCGCCTGATAGCGTTAAGAAGCACCAAGACATGAAGATTATCTACACCCCAATTCACGGTTCGGGTGTTGATTTGGTTCCACGCTCTCTCAAGAAGTATGGTTTCAACAACGTACAACTCGTGCCCGAACAGGCTATCGTTGATGGTAACTTCCCAACCGTAGATTCACCAAACCCAGAGGAGCGCAAGACTATGGCTATGGCTATTGACCTTGCAGCTAAAGAGGGAGCCGACCTAATACTAGCTACCGACCCTGACTCTGACCGTTTGGGTGTTGCTCTTCGCAATAAGCAAGGTGAGTACATCCTACTCAACGGTAACCAAACACTTGTTCTTATCCTAAGCTACCAACTTACTCGCTGGGCGGAGCTAGGTAAGCTAGATGGCAAGCAGTTTATCGTTAAGACCATCGTATCATCACTTATGGCAAACGCTGTTGCTGAGAACTTCGGTGTTAAGTGCTACGACTGTCTTACAGGTTTTAAATATATCGCACGTATTATCCGCGAACAAGAGGGCAAGACTAAATATATAGGTGGTGGCGAGGAGAGCTTCGGCTACCTAGGTGGCGACGAGGTACGTGACAAAGATGCTGTATCGGCTTGTTCTCTAGCTGCTGAGGCTGCTGCATGGGCTATGGATACTATGGGGCTAACACTCTACGAGTGGCTACAGGATCTATATGTTAAGTATGGCTTCTTCCGCGAGGGTCTCGTCTCAGTTGTTCGCAAGGGCAAGGAGGGCGCAGAGCAGATTCAACAAATGATGAGTGACTTCCGCTCTAACCCACCTAAGTCAATCCTTGGCTCAGAGGTCATCACAATTAAGGACTTCAAGAGCTCTGAGATGATTGATGTGAAGAGTGGCGTGAAGAGTGTTATCAACGAGGACTCTAGCAATGTACTTCAGTGGTTTACCGAAGATGGCACAATCGTATCTGTTCGTCCTTCGGGAACTGAGCCTAAGATCAAGTTCTATTTTGGTGTAAAGGCTCCTCTTGCATGTGTCGAGGAGTATGAGGCAACACTCGCTTCACTTGACGCTAAGATCGAGGCTATCAAGGCAGAACTAAAGCTTATCTAAGATAAGTACATACCACAATGAAATATGCAGGCTGAGGATAAAACACCCTCAGCCTATATATTTTTATATCTTACCCTCTCCTCAGTGGTCGAATTCAAAAAGAGCATATTTTTATTCGTGTTGGTTTAAATGCTTTTGGCATTTAATAAATTTTGAGATTTAAGATGTTATGTAAATTTATTTACGATAATAACTTAAATCTCAAAATATTAGAGCGAAGTCTCTGATCCCAACGCGCTACTAAATTTAGCTCCGCGGGGAGCACCCCGCTCGCCGAAGGCAGTCCTCGGATTTAATCGGACAACACTTATGTTTTTATGCCACCTTTAGCTTCACCCGCTCACGCGAGCGCTCCTTTTCGACAACTATAGTCCCGCCAACGGTCAACTTCCCATCAACTATAAGGTTGGACATAGGCTCCTCGATATGACTTATCAGCGTGCGCTTCAGCGCTCTGGCTCCATACTCACGTTGATACCCCAAACGCGCTAATTGTCGCCGTGCTGCTGCGGTCACACGTATACTATACCCCATTCTCGAAGCTCGATCCTCAATAAGTGAGAGTTCAATATCCACAATCTTCTCTATATCCGCCGCCTCGAGAGTCCTAAAGTAGACAATATCATCAATCCTATTTAAAAATTCGGGGCTAAAACTTCGCCTTAACGCCTCATCATAACCCCTTGCTTGACTCTTGGGCGGTTGAGCTTTAGAGGTGCAGTAACCCACCTCTGAGCGCATCTTCGTAACCATCGAGGCTCCGCAATTAGAGGTCATTATGATAATGGTATTTCTAAAATCAACCTTACGACCAGCGCCATCGGTTAGATGCCCTTCGTCAAACAACTGCAACATCAAATTCAGAACTTCGGGGTGAGCCTTCTCGATCTCATCTAGCAGAACCACCGAATAGGGTTGCCGTCGCACAGCCTCCGTAAGCTCGCCACCATCACCATAACCTACATACCCAGGAGGTGAACCTATAAGACGAGATACCGTGTGCTTCTCGTTATACTCGCTCATATCAACCCTCACCATAGAGCGTTTATCGGCAGTCAACCAAAAAGACAACTCCTTGGCAAGCAACGTCTTACCAACCCCAGTAGGTCCTACAAACAAAAAGACTCCAATAGGTGACAAATCATCCTTTAGCCCCGTGCGCGAACGCCTTAGAGTATTGGCAATAGAGCGCACGGCATTTGACTGCCCAACAATACGACGCCCGAGTAATCGTTCCAACCCTCGCAAGTGCTCGATATCGCTGACACTCAACCTCTCAACGGGAATACCCGTAATTGATGTTATTACACCCTCGACCATAGCCGCACTCACCACATCACTCTCGCCGCTTAACCTCAACCTCGCACCCACCTCGTCGAGCATATCTATCGCTTTATCGGGCTGGTAGCGCTCTGTGAGGTAGCGTGACGATAGCTCAACACACGCACGCAGCGCCTCTTCGCTATATACAACACCGTGGTGACGCTGATAGTGAGGAGATATACGCCTCAATATTTCGAGCGTCTGTGCATCTGTCGTCGGTTCGACCATCACCTTTTGGAAACGACGCTCAAGAGCCGAATCAGACTCTATATCCACGCGATACTCATTGAGCGTCGTAGCCCCAATAGTCTGCAACTCGCCACGAGCAAGAGCTGGCTTTAAAATATTGGCAGCGTCAAGGCTACCTTGGGTAGCTCCCGCGCCGACAACGGTGTGTATCTCATCAATAAAGATTATCGAATCTTTAGACTCGCGCAGAGCCTCTAGCAACCTCTGCATACGCTCCTCAAACTCGCCTCTAAATTTTGTCCCCGCAATAAGCGCTGATATATCGAGCGAAAAGAGCCGCTTGCTCTTGATCGTATCAGGCACATCGCCCGCAACAATCCTATGCGCCAGCCCCTCAACCACCGCGCTCTTACCGACACCCGCCTCACCTATTAATATAGGATTATTCTTCTTGCGGCGCGACAGGATCTGCACTACCCTATCAATCTCCTCCTCGCGCCCAATAACAGGGTCGATATCCCCAACTCGCGCCATAGCCGTTAAGTCGACTCCAAATTTTAGAAGAGGGTGATCGTCTGGCTTATGTTCAATCGCAGGGTGCTTTGTCGCGAGATTTATACCCTTTAAGACCATGCTGTAACGGAGAATCTCTGCCCCCAAAAACTCTTTGGTGACACCATACTGCGACAAGAGGCGAGAGGTCGCAGAGTTGCTGTCATTAGCCACATAATGCAACGCATGGATCGACGTGATGCGAGGCTCATGCTGGTAGCTTTGAGTGATACGCTCGAGCATAGTGCGATAAAAAAGCTCAACACTACCCTGCATAGGCTTAGGGTGCGGCACCTCAAAAGCCGACTTTAATTGTGTTGTTAATTGGTACAGCTGCCACGACTCCATGTGTGAAGCAAGGAGCTGATACGCCAGTGTCGATTGCGACATAAGCATCTCGACAACCAAAAAATCGGGTAACGAGTGTGACACCTGACTCTTAATTGCCTTAAATGTCGACCTCGCGATAATACCGTCTAAACTCCTTGAAACTAAACTCTTCATAAAAAAACATATAATAATTCATCTATGTAACGACGGTTATTTTGCTTTATTATGAGGCTTAGAGTGTTGTGAAATTATATTCATTGCAGAACAATAAAATGGTAAAATATAACATTAATAATATAGGTAATGTAGGTAAAAATATTACCTTTGTATAAACTAGCAAACATTTTTATGGTAAAGATACTATGGGTTGACGATGAGGTTGAGCTACTAAAGCCTCACCTTCTATTTCTTAAAGGCAAAGGCTACGAGGTTGAGACATGTAATAATGGCTACGACGCAATAGATATGGTTGGAGAGGATAATTTCGATCTAATCATCTTAGACGAGATGATGCCTGGAATGACAGGGCTTGAGACGCTGCCTAAAATTAAGGAGATTCGTCCTAACACCCCCGTGATAATGGTCACCAAGAGCGAGGAGGAGGATCTTATGAACAAAGCGATAGGTTCTAAAATTGCCGATTATATTATCAAACCTGTCAACCCCAACCAGGTGCTTCTCTCAATCAAGAAGTGCGTACACTCTAAACAACTCGTTACACAACAGACCACTGCCGACTATCGCTCAGAGTTCGGTCGACTCAGCGCATCGCTCAGTATGGCTTCAACATTTAGCGATTGGTGCAATCTTTATCGCCGTCTCACAAACTGGGAGATCGAGCTTTCAGAGTCTAGCGATGATAGTATTCGCGAGGTGCTATCCTACCAAAAAGTCGAGGCTAACCAAGCCTACTCTAAATTTGTATGTCGCAACTACTACTACTGGATAAACAATCGCGATAATGAGACCCCAACGATGTCACACACCTTAATGCGCGATAAGATACTACCAGTCGTTAACAGCAACGAAAAGACAACGCTTCTACTTATCGACAACTTTAGGTATGACCAGTGGCGTGCCATCGGCTCACACCTCAAAGGTTACTATGATGTTATGGTCGATGATTTCTACTGCGCGATACTCCCTACGGCAACTCAATATGCGCGCAACGCCATCTTCTCGGGGCTTATGCCTCTCTCGATATCTAAGTTAATGCCCAACAAGTGGCTTAACGACAATGAGGAGGGGGCTAAAAACAACCACGAAGAGGAGTTTCTGCGTCGCCTGCTCCAATCCAACAAGAAGGATCTAAAGATGACTTTCGATAAGTTGATACGCCCCGAGCAGGGTCGCAAGCTACTAGATAACATATCTCGTATCTATGATGCCGACTTCTCGGTGATCGTATATAACTTTTTGGATATCCTCTCGCATGCACGTACAGAGACCGATATAATACGCGAACTAACAGAGGATGAGGCTTCGTTTAGATCCCTCACCCAGTCATGGTTCCTTCACTCTGAACTTTATACAATACTAAAGCTTCTGTCCGAGAAGGGACACACCGTAATAATCACCTCCGACCACGGAACAATCAGGGTCGACAACCCTATAAAGGTTACGGGTGATAAGGCGACATCCGCCAATCTTCGATATAAGACGGGGCGCAATCTAGCCTATAACTCTCGTGAAGTGTACGAAGTGACACGCCCTGAGGATATACAGCTACCTTCGAGCAACCTCACGTCGAGCTATATCTTTGCCTACAACACCGACTTTTTAGTCTATAATAATGATGCCAATAGGCATATCCGCTACTACCGTAATACCTTCCAACACGGAGGTATATCAATGGAGGAGATGATAGTGCCGTATATTGTACTCAAGCCTAAAGGACAATAGGGGCTTTGCTGTTAACGAAAAAATTACTACTTTTGCAACAAAATATTTAGATGAAAACAGTAGAGATAGAGTCCCTTTCAGAACTTGAAGAGGTAGCGCAAGTAATTATAGAGGAGCTGCGCGGTCGAAATATAGTACTTCTAAGGGGTGAGATGGGTGCAGGAAAGACCACTTTAGTGAGTGCAATAGCCTCAACTATGGGGTCTGAGGATAGCGTCAATAGCCCAACATTTGCACTTGTAAATAAATATATCACCGCCGACAAGGGGGCTATTTACCACTTCGATATGTATCGCATTGAGAAGATCGAGGAGGCTCTCGATTTTGGCGTTGAAGAGTACTTCGACTCTGGTGAATTGTGTTTAATAGAGTGGGCTGAGAAGATCGAGGAGCTACTACCCTCTGATGTGGTCACCTTAAAAATCGAGGTGCTTTCACCCACACAAAGACGCTTTACAATCGAATAATCTCCTCAAAAAAAAAGATTAACAATGAACAAATACGAATCTAAACAACACCAAATATTGCTCCCCGCAGAGCAGATCTTCACCGCTATAAGTCGCTTTGACAACCTCACACCCGCTATTGGCGACAAGGTCGAGGAGTGGCAAGCGAGCGAAAATGACTGCTCATTCAAAGCCAAGGGGTTCACCGTAAAGCTACACATAGATTGACTATTTGTCAATCTATAATACAGT
>JBCQVD010000017.1:0-27254 GCA_047173405.1 Rikenellaceae bacterium | reverse complement strand
CATCAAGGGCGGAGACCTAGATAACGCGATTGTTGTTGTGGAGCGCCCTCTACCAGAGGATCAGCTAGAGCACCTCAAGCGCCTATTCAACAAGCAAGATATCAAGGTGACTAACGGATATATCAACAACCTAGAGCTTCGTTACTCAAACGAGTTAGCGCGCCACAAACTCCTCGATCTTCTTGGAGACTTCGCTCTTCTTGGACAACGTATCAAGGGTCGCGTATGCGCTACACGCCCTGGACACTTCGCCAATAGCGAGTTCATGAAGCAACTCAAGAGTGAGATCAACAAAGGTGGCGAGCGTCCTAAATTCAAATATGACCAAAACATAGCTCCCGTATACGATATCAACGCTATTCGTAAGATGCTACCCCACCGACCACCATTCTTGTTGGTTGATAAGATCTTCTATATCGACGATGACTCTGTTGGAGGTATCAAAAATGTGACAATGAATGAGCCATTCTTCGTTGGTCACTTCCCCGAGGAGCCAGTGATGCCAGGTGTGCTTATGGTCGAGGCGATGGCGCAATGTAGCGGCATCTTGGTACTCTCGAAGATTCCAGATCCTGAGAACTACTCGACATACTTCATGAAGATTGATGGTGTTAAGTTCAAGCGCAAGGTCGTTCCTGGCGATACTCTTCAGTTCGAGCTACAATTCCTAGAGCCAGTACGTCGTGGTATCGCGGTGGTTAAGGGTAAGGCTTTTGTTGGTGATACCCTCGCTTGTGAGGCTATCATGATGGCTCAAATCGTAAAAAATAAAAAGTAATGATAAGTGATAAAGCATATATCCACCCCGATGCTAAGCTAGGGGCGAATGTTACAGTTGAACCATTTGCGTACATCGCAGGCGATGTTGTCATAGGTGATGACTGCTGGATTGGACCTGGTGCCGTGATCCACGATGGTGCTCGCATTGGTCGTGGTTGCAAGATCCACACCGCAGCCTCAATATCGTGCCTACCACAGGACCTTAAGTTCACAGGTGAGTATACAACAGCAGAGATCGGCGACTACAACGACATTAGAGAGTGTGTTACAATCAGCCGCGGTACATCCTCACGAGGTAAGACCGTCGTTGGTAGCCACAACCTACTAATGGCTTATGTTCACGTTGCTCACGACGATGTTGTTGGCAGCCATTGCGTTATCGCCAACAGAGTATCCCTCGCAGGTGAGGTTGAGGTTGGCGACTGGGCTGTTATTGGAGGTCACGCTGCGGTACACCAATGGGTTCGCATCGGAGCACACTCAATGACTCAGGGCGGATCGCTCGTAGGTAAGGATGTGCCTCCATTTGCAACAGTAGGTGGTGAGCCATTGCGCTTCTTTATGGTCAACAAGCTAGGACTTAGCCGCCGCGGTTTCACACCCGAGAATATCTCGGAGATACAAGAGGCTTCGCGTATTCTGTTTCAGAGCGGCAACGACTACAATACTGGATGCGATATCGTAGAGCAGACTATCCCTCAAAGCCCATCTCGCGATGAGTTGCTTGAGTTTATCCGCTCCTCACAACGTGGCGTAATTAAACCAGCATCTGTTTAAGTTTTATATTTTAGTTATTTAAAATTATAGCTAAAAAACATAATATAATTTTGTGTAGTAATTATTTTTTACTACCTTTGTAGCAATGGGATAGGGAGACGGGAGGGTCTCCCTAATCTCGTACTTATAAGTATCTGATTTTATGATAGATTGCAAAAAAATTATCGCTTCAGCAGAGGCTAAGTTAGAGGGTACAGATATGTTTGTAGTGGATTGCATTGCGAGCCTCAACAACGAAATTGAGCTTGTCGTAGATAGCGACACCCATGTATCCATCGACACCTGCGCCACACTGAGTCGAGCAATTGAGGCTGAGTTTGACCGCGACGTGGAGGACTTCTCCTTAACGGTAGGCTCTCTAGGTATTGGTTCTGAGTTTAAGTTCACACGTCAATACCGCAAAAACATCGGTCGCTCGGTCGATATCTTACTAAAGAGCGGAGTTCGTGTTTTGGCCAAATTAGAGGAGGTTGACGAAGAGAAGATCACCGTGAGCTACACACAGAAGCTACTCGTTGAGATGCCCTCTGGAAAGAAGAAAAAACAAGATGTTGAGATTCGCGAGAGTTACAGCTTCGACGACATAAAGTGCACTAAAGAGTATATTGACTTCAAATAAAATAGTTAGAAACTAATTTTTATACAGAGTAAAGATGATTGATCGACAAGCCAAAGAGGTCGATTCAACCAATAAAACAAAATAAATAAGAGTAGATATAAAATGGATAATCTTAATCTGATAAGTAATTTCGCAGAGTTTAAAGAGCTAAAAAACATCGACAAAAATACAATGATCGGTGTTTTGGAGGATGTTTTTCGCCACGCGCTTCAGAAACAATATGAGAGTGATGAGAACTTCGATGTAATTATCAACCCTGAAAAAGGTGACTTGGAGATATGGCGTAACCGTCAAGTTGTTGAGGATGGTGAAGTTGAAAACCCTAACACTCAGATCTCGGTAACCGACATGAAGGCTATTGATAACACATACGAGGTAGGTGACGAGTATACCGATGAGATTAAGATGGTTCAATTTGGTCGTCGCGCGGTTCTCTCATTGCGCCAGAACTTAGCATCACGCATCCTAGACCTTGAGAAGGCTAACCTATACGAGAAGTACTCTCAGAGAGTTGGTGATATCATAACAGGCGAGGTTTATCAGGTGTGGAAAAAGGAGGTTCTTATCCTTGACGATGATGAGAATGAGCTTATCCTTCCAAAGGCAGAGCAGATACCTAACGACTTCTATCGCAAAGGTGATGCCCTCAAAGCTATTGTCAAGAGTGTTGAGATGAATAACAACCAACCTCGCATCATCCTTTCGCGTACCGCAAACCAATTCCTTGAGCGTCTTTTCGAGCAAGAGGTACCCGAGATCTACGATGGACTAATCACCATCAAGAGCATCGTGCGCATCCCTGGCGAGCGCGCTAAGGTAGCCGTAGAGTCTTACGACGAGCGTATCGACCCTGTAGGAGCGTGTGTCGGAATGAAGGGTTCACGTATCTACACCATAGTTAAGGAGCTTAGAAACGAGAATATTGATGTTGTTAACTACACAACAAACGTATCTCTACTCATTCAACGCTCACTAAACCCAGCAAAGGTATCGAGCATCGTCGTTGATGAGGAGAAAAAGAGCGCTGCGGTATACCTCAAGCCAGACCAAGTATCACTCGCCATAGGTAAGGGTGGTCTCAACGTTCGTCTATCTAAGATGCTCACAGGCTACGACATCGACGTCTACCGCGAAGTTGAGGAGGAGGATGTTGCTCTTACGGAGTTTGCTGACGAGATCGATGCTTGGATCATTGAGGCTCTAGGAGCTGTCGGTTGTGACACAGCGAAGAGCGTACTGGAGCTATCGGTAGAGGAGATCGCGTCGCGCGCAGATCTCGAAATAGAGCAAGCTCAGAAAGTTGTTGAGATATTAAAAGCAGAGTTCGAATAGTCACAAAAGGACAATCGAGCGATGTAAAACAAAAGAAGTATTATATGTTGTAGAGAGAACCGCGAGGCTTTGATCTACTCACTAAACAAAAAACATATTTAGGAAGAATATATGAGTAATGATAAGAAATTAAGACTCATTCAAGTTGCAAAAGAGTTTAAGGTGGGCATGAATACCATCACGGACTTTCTGCAAAAGAAGGGTATCAAAAGCGATGGTTCGCCTAACTCACCAGTTGAAAGTAGTATTTACGAAGTGCTCGAAAAAGAGTTTGGAGCCAATCGAAGCAGCCGCGATGAGCGCGCTTCGGTTAGGGAGCGCATATCTCAAAAACAAGCATATGTAAGTATTGAATCAGACGATGAGAAGAGCACCGCCGCAGTGAGTGAAAGCCCAGAGCAGGAGGTTGTTATCAAGAGCAACGTGATTGAGCCTAATACTACATCTGCTCAGTTCCCTAAGATCTTAGGTAAGATCGACTTACCCACGAAGAGCGACAAGAGACATGGAGGCTCAAAGCCACAGAAGGCTCAAAATAATAGCAATAAGACCAAGCCACAGCCTAAGGTTGAGACTCCAGCAAAGCCTGCGGCAGCACCTAAAGCAGAGGTCGCAAAGCCTAAAGTAGAGCCTAAGGTAGAGCCAGTCAAAGAGACAAAACCTACACCTGTCGCGGTGGAGGCTCCAAAGGTGGAGGTCGTGGCATCTCAAGATAACACCGCCGAGTCTAAGACACAACAGGGTATCTTCCGCCCAACAGTGCATACACTCTCGGGACCAAACGTCCTAGGCACAATGGATGTCTCGTCGTTCACCCCTGGAGGTAAACACAAGCGTAAGCGTTTGGGCAAAGAGAAGGTTGATATCTCTCGCCAAGGCGCTAACGGAGCGAAGCAAAATGGTGCTAACGCCCAAGGTGGCAACCGCAACAACGCTCAAGGTGGAAACAACCGTAACGCCCAAGGTGGACAACGCCAAGGCGGAAACAATGCTCAGGGTGGTAACAACGCTCATGGTGGAAATAATACCAATGGGCAGGGACGTAGAAACAATAATAACAACCCTAACTCAGGACGCAATAAAGGTAACAACAAAACTGCGCCAAAGCCAGTTGTTCGCCCAGAGGTGAGCGACGAAGAGGTTTCAAAGCAGATTAAAGATACCCTAGCTCGTCTTACAGCCAAAGGTGTTAAAGGAAAAGGTGCTAAATACCGTAAGGAGAAGCGTGACGCCTTTGCAGAGCGCAGTAACGAGGAGCGCGTAAACGAAGAGAAGGAGCGTTCAATACTAAAGGTTACAGAGTTTGTGACCGTAAGTGAACTAGCTACAATGATCGACGTATCGGTAACCGAAGTTATCACAGCGTGTATGAACCTAGGACTGATGGTATCTATCAACCAACGTCTTGATGCTGAGGCTCTCGTTGTTGTAGCTGAGGAGTTTGGTTACAAGATCGAGTTTGTATCGGTTGAGATTCAAGAGGCTATCTCTGATGATGATGTTGATTCAGAGGAGAGCCTAGTATCACGTCCTCCTATCGTTACCGTTATGGGTCACGTAGACCACGGTAAGACATCTCTACTTGATAATATCCGTAAAGCGAATGTTATCGAGGGTGAGGCGGGAGGAATCACCCAGCATATTGGTGCCTACTCAGCTAAGCTAGATGGACAGTGTATCACATTCCTTGATACTCCAGGTCACGAGGCGTTTACAGCGATGCGTGCGCGTGGAGCGAAGGTTACCGACGTTGCCATTATTATCGTCGCTGCGGATGATAGCGTGATGCCTCAAACAATAGAGGCTATCAACCACGCCCAAGCCGCTGGTGTACCTATGGTATTTGCAATCAATAAGTGCGACAAGCCAGCAGCCAACCCAGAGCATATCAAAGAGCAGCTTTCTCAGATGAACTACCTCGTTGAGGATTGGGGAGGAAAGTACCAGAGTCAAGATGTATCAGCTAAGCAGGGGCTGAACCTCGACAAGCTACTATCTAAGGTACTACTTGAGGCCGAGATGTTGGATCTCAAAGCAAATCCAGACCGCAAGGCAGTAGGTGCTGTTATCGAGTCTACACTCGACAAAGGTCGTGGTTACGTATCAACTATCCTTGTACAGAATGGTACACTTCGCGTAGGTGACGTTGTTCTCTCGGGAGTCTACACTGGTCGTGTTAAGGCTATGTTCAACGAGAATGGTATCAAGGTTGAAGCTGCGGGACCATCAACGCCTGTTCAGGTGCTTGGTCTTAATGGAGCACCTCAGGCGGGTGATTCATTCAATGTTATGGATGATGACCGTTCAGCTCGTGAGATCGCCAATAAGCGTGAGCAGCTACAACGTATGCAGGGTCTAATGACTCAGAAGCATGTCACTCTCGACGAGATCGGTCGCCGTATCGCGATTGGTTCATTCAAGGAGCTTAACATCATCATCAAGGGTGACGTGGATGGTTCTATTGAGGCGATGTCGGGTTCACTCATCAAACTCTCTAAAGAGGAGGTTCAAGTTAATATCATACACGCTGCTGTGGGTCAGATCTCGGAGTCGGACGTGTTGCTTGCTGCCGCTTCTAACGCTATTATCGTAGGTTTCCAGGTTCGTCCATCAGCTGCGGCGCGTAAGATTGCCGAGAAGGAGGAGATCGAGATTAGACTATACTCTATCATCTACGACGCTATCAACGATATCAAGGATGCTATCGAGGGTATGTTGGAGCCAGTGATGAAGGAGGAGATTGTCTGCTCGGTTGAGGTACTTGAAGTATTCAAGATCTCGAAGGTTGGTACTGTCGCTGGATGTATGGTACGTGAGGGTAAGATCACCCGCAACACGCCAATCCGCATAATACGTGACGGTATCGTTATCTACACTGGTAAACTAGGATCCCTCAAGCGCTTTAAGGATGATGTCAAGGAGGTTGCTAGCGGTTTTGACTGTGGATTGAATATCGACTCATTCAACGATATCAAGATCGGTGATATTGTCGAGGGATACGAACAGGTCGAAGTTAAAAGAGGATCAAAATAGAATAATTAAGGAGAACGGCAGCATACAACTTTAAAGTTAATGCTGTCGTAGCTCATAAAAACAACACTTAACGTGTGGTCAAGAATAGTCCCACCACACAACATTAATATAATCAACGGGGTTGATTGTGGGGCTATTCTCGAGCTCACATTAATAAAATATTACTCTACGAAGTTAAAAATATAAAACCAAACAAATTTTATGAACACACCTATTAAATTTGTGACAGCAGAGGAGGCTGTCAAGTCGATTAAGTCGGGAGACCATATCCACCTAAGTTCAGTAGCTTCAGCTCCACAGTGTCTAATCAAGGCGATGTGTGCACGAGGAGATAATGGAGAGTTGCGCGATGTACATATCCACCACCTTCACACTGAGGGTCCTGCACCTTATGCAGATTCAAAATATAGCGGTATCTTCCAACTAGACTCATTCTTCGTTGGACACAACGTCCGCAAGCAGACTCAGGCAGGAGATGCTGATTACATCCCTGTATTCTTGAGCGAAACTCAGAAGCTGTACCGCTGTGGTGCTGTTCCATGTAATGTTGCGATGATTCAGGTATCTGTTCCAGATAAGCATGGTTACGTATCACTTGGTACATCTGTTGATGCTACACTTGCGGCTGTTGAGACTGCCGAGACTGTTATCGCTGTGGTTAACAAGTATGTACCTCGTTCGTTTGGTGACGCGATGATCCACTCATCAAGAATCAACCTCTTTGTTGAGGAGGATAACCCACTTGAGGAGGCTCACTTCTCAACTCCTAGCGAGACAGAGGTGGCTATCGGTAAGCATTGTGCTGCCCTTATCGAGGATGGTGCAACACTTCAGATGGGTATTGGTGCTATCCCTAATGCTGTACTTTCGCAGTTGACAGGACACAAGAACCTTGGTATCCACACTGAGATGTTTGCCGATGGTGTTCTTCCACTCGTTGAATCTGGTGTTATCAATGGCGCAGCTAAGAATATCGACCGCGGCATGATGGTATCTACATTCTTGATGGGTTCACAAAAAGTTTACGACTTTATTGACGATAACCCAGGTGTAAGAATGATGGATGTTGGTTACACTAACGATCCATATATCATCGCTAAGAATGACCGCGTTACAGCTATCAACTCTGCACTTCAGGTTGACCTCACAGGACAGATATGTGCCGATTCTCTAGGTACTAAGTTCTATTCAGGTGTTGGTGGTCAGGTTGACTTCGTCTATGGAGCATCACTCTCTAAGGGTGGTAAGGCTATCATGGCGATGCCTTCAATCACTAACAAGGGACTCTCTAAGATCGCTCCAGTACTTACTTCGGGAGCAGGTGTTGTAACTACACGCGCACACATCCACTGGTTCGTAACTGAGTTCGGTGCCGTAGACCTCTACGGTAAGAGCATGCAGGAGCGCGCACGCCTACTTATCTCTATTTCGCACCCTTCAGCTCAAGAGGAGCTTGACAAGGCTGCATTTGAGAGATTTGGCTCACACCACACCTACATCAAGAGCTACATGTCTAAGTAAGACATCTTAATTTATATACGTAATAAGGGACTGAATTTATCAGTCCCTTATTTGTTTTATAAGCTCCGCGGGGAGCACCACGCTGCCGCCTGCGCAGGGCAGGGCAGTTGTAGAAGTTTTTAATGCACAAGTAGTATTTATAAATATAGTAAATCATCTCTCTCAGCCCCGCCCCTTTGTCGGGTAAAAAATTATAATTGCTCAAAAGCCCTAAAAATAGCCATTAAATGGAAACAAAAACCAATAATGTTCGAAAAGTTGCTCTTTTTTTTGTGTAGTAGTTGCGTAATCCAGAGAAAATGGCTATATTTGTTGTTATAAAGTGGACGATTCAGTCCACCTCAAGAATGTAAGAGATAGAAAGAATGTCAGTTGAAGATCAAAACAAAGAGGAGTTGGTAGGACGGGTTATACCTATCAATATTGAGGAGCAGATGAAGTCTGCATATATCGACTATTCAATGTCGGTTATTGTATCGCGCGCGCTACCCGACGTGAGAGATGGTTTAAAGCCCGTACACCGTCGTATCCTCTATGATATGAGTGCTGAATTGAACCTACACTCAGACAAACCACACCGTAAATCGGCTCGTATTGTGGGAGACGTTTTGGGTAAGTTCCACCCCCACGGTGACAGTTCGGTATACGAAGCAATGGTTCGCATGGCTCAAGATTGGAGCATGCGCTACCCTCTCGTGGATGGACAAGGTAACTTCGGTAGTATGGACGGTGACTCGCCTGCTGCCATGCGTTACACCGAGGCGAGGATGAAGAAGATCGCCGACGAGATACTCTCAGATATAGACAAAGAGACTATCGACTGGTCTCTTAACTTTGACGATACAATTCAAGAGCCGACAGTTCTACCATCGAAAATTCCACTACTTCTAGTTAACGGAGCTAGCGGTATCGCTGTTGGTATGGCAACAAACATGGCACCACATAACCTCTCGGAGGTTGTAGACGCGTCGGTTGCGTATGTCGACAATCCAGATATCGAGTGCGAGGAGTTACTAAACTACGTCAAGGCGCCAGACTTCCCTACGGGAGGTTTGATCTACGGCTATGAGGGCGTACGTGAGGCTCTGCTCACAGGTCGCGGTCGCGTGGTGATGAGAGCAAAGACAGAGATCGAGCACACTAGCACAGGACGTGAGTGTATCGTAATCACCGAGATACCATACATGATCAATAAGGCGGATATGATCAAAAAGATCGCCGACCTTATCAACGAGAAGAAGATCGACGGCATCTCATACATCAACGACGAGAGTGACAGACATGGTATGCGTATTGTCATCATCCTTAAGCAGGATGCTGTATCGAGCGTAGTTCTCAACACCCTCTTCAAGATGTCATCTTTGCAGACCTCTTTTGCGGTTAACAACATCGCACTTGTTGGGGGACGTCCAATGATGCTCAACTTGAAGGATCTCATTAAGCACTTTATCGACCATCGCCACGATGTTATTGTGCGTCGTACTCGCTTCGACCTACGCAAAGCGCAGGAGAGACTACACATCGTTGCTGGATTGCTTATTGCGCAAGATAATATAGATGAAGTAATTAGACTTATTCGTGCTGCTAAGACTCCCGATGAGGCTAAGCGCAGCCTAATTGAGAGTTTCTCTCTCAGTGAAATTCAAGCATCAGCGATCATCGAAATGCGTCTACGTGCGCTCACTGGACTTGAGCACGATAAGCTCTCGGCCGAAAGAGACGAGCTAGAGCGCCAAATAGCATACTTCAACGATGTTCTTGCTTCACACGATATGCAGATGCAGATTATTAGAGAGGAGCTACTCTACATCAAGGAGAAGTATGGCGATGAGCGTCGCTCAGAGATTGTATACTCTTCAGAGGAGTTCAACCCCGAGGATTTCTACGCTGACGAGGAGATGGTAATCACCATTTCGCACCTCGGCTACATCAAGCGTACACCTCTCACGGAGTACCGTACACAGAACCGTGGTGGCGTAGGCGCTAAGGGAAGTGCAACTCGAGATGCCGACTTTATTGAGCATATCTACGTGGCAACAATGCACAACACAATGCTCTTCTTCACTCAGAATGGTCGCTGTTACTGGCTTAAGGTATACGATATTCCTGAGGGAGGACGTGCATCGAAAGGTCGTGCTATTCAGAATGTTATACAGATCGAACAGAACGATAAGATCCGCGCATATATCAACGTTAAGCGCCTTACCGACGAGGAGTATATCAACAATAACTACATTGTGATGTGCACCAAGGATGGTACTATCAAGAAGACGAAGCTTGAGGCATACTCTCGTCCGCGCGTCAATGGAGTTAACGCCATCGTTATTCGCGAGGGTGATGAGCTAATCACAGCGGCACTCACAAGTGGAGAGGCTGAGATCATGATCGCAGCAAAGAACGGCAAAGCGATACGTTTCAACGAGACGGCAGCACGCGCTATTGGACGTGTTGGAGCTGGTGTGAGAGGTATCATGTTGGAGGGTGACGATGAGGTTGTCGGCATGATCTGCATTGAGCAATCTAGCGAGCAGGATGTTCTCGTTCTAAGTGAGAATGGTTATGGCAAGCGCACCGACCTCGACGAGTATCGCATTACCAACCGTGGCGGTAAGGGAGTTAAGACCATCAGCATAACTGAAAAGACTGGTAAACTCATATCAATACAGGCGGTAAATGATGATAACGACCTTATGATAATCAACCGCTCGGGACTCACTATCCGCATTGCAGTATCTCAGATACGTGTTGCGGGACGTGCGACGCAGGGTGTTCGTATCATCAACCTTCGCGAAGGTGATGCTATAGCCTCAGTGATGGCAGTACCAAAGAGCGAAGATGAGATAACGGAGTTAGCAGAAGTTGTTGAGACGCAAGATGCTACAACAGAGAGCGTTAACAACACAGAATCCACAGATAATATTATAACAGAAAATAACTAAACCAATAATTACTACCTAGTCATGAAAAAGTTTTTTTTAGCTGTAGTTGCACTCATGATAGCAGTGTCGACTACACAAGTGATGGCTCAAAAAGTTGATCAAGAGTCATTCAACAAAAAATTTAAAAGCAGCGATGCCGATATCGCTAACGCAAAGAAGAATATTAAGGCAGCAACATGGCTTAATAGAGCTAAGTTACACCTTGATGCTGCTTCGGCACCTTCGGGTAATATCTTTAGCGGTATGGATGTTGCAACAATGAAGCTCACGATGGGCAACCCTAAGAAGACTACATGGCCTACAATAAATGGTCAGAAGTACCAAGTGTTAGAGTATGATTATATCATGATCTACACCGTAAATAACAAGATTGTTTCATGGAAGATCACACGCCAGGTAAAGCCAAATGCTCTATTTGAGTCTATTAAGTGCTACAACAAAGCTGCTGAGATTGATGCTACACAAGCAGGTAAAGCACGCGAGGGTCTTGATTTGATCGTTAACCTTTGTAACGAGAGAGGTCGTATTGCTCCACTCATCCACAACTTCAAGGAGGGTGCAGACTCATACATGATCGCCTACAATGCTCAAAATAGCAAAGCCTACGGTGATAAGGTGGATCCATCTCTACTCTACGCAGCAGGTAACCTCTACACTCTTGATGGTCTAAAGAACAAGGCTTCATTTGCAACAGGTGAGAAAGCTCTACGTAAAGCTATTGAGTTAGGATATATTGACATTGAGGCTAAGAGCACACTCATCGCGGATAAAGATAAGGGTACCACCTACTACTATCTATACCACTGTATGATTGGTCAAGAGGACAAGCTCACTCAAGAGCGCCTCGATGAACTTAAAAAGCTTATGATTGAGGGTGTAACTAAGTTCCCTAAGAATGTTAAGATGTTAGATGCGCTACTCTCTTTCTGCACATCAAGCAAATACAATGTTGGTTCTCCAGCAGAGATTATTCCACTAATCGACAAAGCTATTGAGAATGAGCCTAACAACGCTGATCTATGGTTTGGTCGTGGACGCGTATACTACGCTCTTAAGAACACTGACGAGTGTATCAAATCATTCTCAAAGGTTACATTGTATAACCCTAAAAACTTTGATGCTCAATTCTACCTAGGTCACTTCTACGCGGTAAAGGGTGACGAGTATGGTAAGACTATAGCAGCAAAGAGCTACACTGATCAAAATGAGTACAATGCCGACATCGCTAAGCTTAACGCGATGTATGCTCTTGCTATTGAGCCACTTGAGAAGGCTCACGCGCTTGACACTAAGGACTTCCCAACAATCGAATACCTCAAGACTATCTGTTTCCGCTTGCGTGACGATGAGGGTGTAATGGAGAAGTACAACAAGTACAACGAGCTATTCAAGAATGCAAACAAGTAAATAACTTGAACTATAAAGAGAGGTGATCAACAACTTGTTTGGTCACCTTTTTTATATTATAAGCTAATACCCGAGGACTGCCTTCGGCGAGCGGCTTCTGATTCAGCTTCTTACTGCCCTGCGCGGGCAGCGGCGGGGTGCTCCCCGCAGAGCTTTTATTTTGCCGCAGTTTTCGGATTATACCTAAAGCTATAATATTTCAGAGGGATAGTTGATTACTTCAAATAAATTTGAGTAACAACCACCCCTTTGAAATTTATCATACACTAAAGTGTATGAACCGAAAAACGTTGAATGTTAAGTGTTAAACGTTAAGGGACTAGTCGTTAAACTCTTAACACTCAACGCTTAACATTTCGCTTGTTGAGCAAACGGATGTTTGCGTGGGTGTGGTTATAGAAATATAGGGGACAAGCCCCACTTGAATCCCCTATTTTATATAACCGCAATAAATCAAGAATTGATTTATGAGCAAGCGCTACAAAAGTAAGTGGGAGCTTGCTCCCCGCCCGTCGGCGTGAAACAGTAAGAAGCAATACAAGAAAGCCACTGTCCGCTCAGGACAGCCCCAGTATTTTGTCGAACATTAATAGTTATAAACAATAAATCTCTTTCTGTGTTAGTTTTAATGAAAAAGTATATATGAAAAAGTTTACTCTATCAACTCTACTCACTATTCTAGGTCTATACCTCTTTGGTGCATCGTATGATTTCAACCAGAAGATAGCCAACGATCCAGAGCTTAGGACAGGAAGGCTTTCGAACGGATTAACCTACTACGTGCGCCACAACGCGCTGCCTAAGAATCAGGCGGACTTCTACATTATCTCAGATGTTGGAGCTATACAGGAGAACGATGCGCAGCAGGGATTAGCCCATTTTCTGGAGCACATGGCGTTCAACGGCACAAAAAACCTACCAGGTAAAGAGGCGATAGAGTATCTCGAGCGTATTGGCGTTAAGTTTGGAACTAACCTCAACGCATCGACAAGTTGGGATGTAACGAAATACCTCATTAAAGATGTCCCAGTCCAGAGGCAGGGGGTTATTGACAGCGCCCTACTTATTCTTCACGACTGGTCGCACTACATCACCCCGCAGGGCGAGGAGATAGATAAGGAGCGCGGTGTAATCAAAGAGGAGCTGCGCACGCGTGATGGAGCCTCGTGGCGCTCGACAATGGAGCTTATTAAAGCTCTCGGTCGCGGTACTATGTATGAGCATCGCAACCTTATAGGAACGCTCGAAGGGCTTGATAGCTTTGAACACAATGAGTTAATAGAGTTTTACGAGGAGTGGTACCGCCCCGAGTTTCAAGCTATAATTGTTGTAGGCGATATTGATGCTGAGGCGGTTGAGAAACAGATCATTGATAAATTCTCGACGATTCCCGCTTCGCGAGGCAGTGCACCGCAGAAGGAGGTAGTCGTTGTCCCCGATAACGAGAAGCCTATAATCTCGATTTACAGCGATGTGGAGTTACAGCGCACCTCGGCCAACTATTTCATTAAACACCGCGCACTACCCCAACCACTCAACGCGCTCATAGGCACCGAGTACAAGGATGTCCTCAAACACTTTATTGTGCAGATGCAACGAGAGCGCTTCAATGAGCTATCCATGAGCAGCAACGCCCCCTTTATTAACGCCTCTCTATATATTGGGTCTGTGGGTGTTATCCCCACCCTTGAGTGTGTTAATTATAGTGTACAGAGCCGCGATGGGGAGCTAAAGAGAGGGCTTCAAGCGATGCTCACAGAGGTTAAACGCAGCCACAAGCATGGCTTCACTGAGGGCGAGATGCAGAGGGCACGAGATAATATAATGAGCTATATACGTAGAAGTTACACTAATCGCGACCAGCGACTCAATGGCTCTTATGTACAGCGCTATATTAATCACTTTAGAGAGAATACACCCATTCCATCGGCTCACGACGAATGGCGCATAGATAGTACTCTTGTGCAGTGCGTAACGCTCAGCGATATAAACAAACTCACCAAAGAGCTTTTAGTTGCGAAGAATGAGGTTATAACAATCAATATTCCACAAAAAGATGGTTTAGAAATCCCAACTCAACAAGATATAGAGGAGCTTCTCGGCGCAGCACATAACCAGAGTGTCGATGCCTACCAGGACAATGTGGAGGTTCGTGAGCTGATCCCATCGACCACCATCCTCCCTGGGTCTAAAGTTGTAGAGGAGAGTTGGAATGAAGAAGCCAAGGCAACTGTCTGGAGGCTAGAGAATGGCGTAGAGGTTGTCGTAAGAGGCACCAAACTCAAAGCCGACGAGGTACTGCTACGAGCATATAGCCAAGGCGGAGCCTCACTTATTGATGACGATTTATACTACACCGCTAAGTACATGCCCTCGATAATGGGCTCTTCGGGTTTGGGTGATTTCTCATCAATCGAGCTAGGTAAGCAGCTCTCGGGCAAGATCGCTGGCGCAGCACTATCTGTGGGTGAGTACTCTTGTGGAGCCTCTGCCTCGTCATCGGTAGCCGATATTGAGACTATGCTGCAACTGCTATATCTCAACTTCTCATCGCCCCGCTTCGACAAGGGCGACTACGATATTTTCATCGACCAAGTACGTGCACATATAGCCAACGTGGATAGCGATCCAGATTACGCTATGAGTAGCAGGTTCGCCAAGGTAGCCTACAACAACAGCCCGCGCCGACAAAACCTATCAAAGGATATTGTCAACTCGATGGATTTCAACAGCTTGGAGGAGATACACACCAAGCTCTTTGGTAGTGCACAGAACTATAGGTTTATGATTGTTGGAAGCCTTGACACCGTAGCCCTCAAACCTCTTGTTGAGAAGTATATAGGCTCGCTTAGAACCGACAACACACGCTCTAGCTACGCAGATGATAACGTGCGCCTTGCAGAGGGAGATATCAAAGAGTACTTCAATTTTGATATGCAACAACCCAAAGTATCGGTAAAAATCATATACTCTGGCGAGATGGAGTACAACCTAAAGAATATAGTCACTATGAGCTATCTACGCATGGCTCTTGACAACAGATACCTAGAGTCAATCCGCGAGCAGACGGGTGGAACGTATGGCGTCCATGTTAGCTCAACGATAACCGACACGCCCGACAACTGGTTCTCTCTGGGCATGAGCTTTGACACCAACAAAGAGCAATATCAAGAGCTTATACCGATGCTCGAAAAGGAGTTACGCCTAATTGCTCAAAATGGTGTTACGGAGGATCAGCTACTCAAGAGTCGCGAGTTTCTTATCAAGAATAATAGCAATACCCTAGAACACAACTCGGGAGTAGTAGGTTACGTCTCGGCGCTACTTAACCGCAGTATTAATTACGAAGACGACTACGCCACAACCATCGAAGCGACGACAAGCAACGATATAACAGCTATGGCGCGCGATATACTATCGACAAAGAATCGAATTGAAGTTGTAATGCTGCCAAACTAATTACGGGGATAGAGAGCATCTTTTGGGGGATATAAACCAACTTGTAGACTTTAAATATTTCATCTTTCATTGTACCTTTGCACTAGAGAGCTGTAGGCAGCTTTAATCAATTGACAATTTAATAATGAGTAATAACAATGAGAATAAATTAATCTCAGGTGGAGTCGCCAAATCGTTAGTATCATTCACCATCCCAATACTCTTTGCTCTACTTCTTCAGGTGATGTATGGCGCAATAGATATGTTTATCGTCGGTAACTTCGCTAGTATAAACGATGTGTCGGGGGTCTCAACAGGTAGTCAACTAATAAACTTTCTAACATCTCTCTGCGCGGGACTTGCAATGGGAACAACAATCCTCGTTGGGCAAAAGCGAGGCGAGAGAAACGAGGAGGAGATCGGAGGGGTCATAGCAAATTCAATAGCGCTCTTTTTTGGTATCTCGCTTGTGTTGATGGCTATAATGTTGATTTTTCGTGGCTCCATTGTTAGCGGGATGAATACCCCCGAAGAGGCGATCACGCAGACAAGTAGCTATATATTTTATAGTGCGATAGGTGTTCCTATGATCTTCGCATACAATATCTTAGGCAGTATATTTCGCGGATTGGGAGACTCCAAAACCCCTCTTCTTGCAGTGGCGATAGCCTGCGTAGCAAATATAGTAGGTGATATGGTACTGGTCGCACACTGCGGCATGGGTGCCGAGGGAGCAGCCATAGCTACGGTGGGGGCACAAGCTATCAGCGTTATCATCTCGATATACATAATTCGCAAACGATCGCTCTTCAACTACCAAATGGGGCTACGCTCGTTCAAGATAAACGTAGGGTATATCAATCGTATTATTTGGCTCGGTGTACCCATAGCGCTTCAGTGTGGACTCACAGCCCTGTCGTTTCTCTTTGTGATGGTCGTAGTCAATAAGTTTGGCGTTGTATTCTCGGCGGCTGTGGGTGTGAACGAGAAGCTCATAAGTGCGATCCTGCTGATCCCGATGGCTTTTATGCAGTCAATATCGGTCTTTGTAGCTCAGAACTATGGAGCACATGACTTCTACCGCACTAAACGAGGACTTAAGGTTGGAATTATTATATCCCTTGCCACGGGTTTCACAATGGCTAACATATCGCTTTTTCATGGCGATGCGCTAATTAGTATCTTCACACAGAACCAACAAGTGATCGAGGCAGCGCGAGCGTACCTCAACGCCTACGTGATAGAGATAATGTTGGTGTCGATACTCTTCTGCTTAACGGGCTATTTAAATGGGTGTGGAGCAACTATATACGTGATGATCCAAGGTGTTATAGGCGCGGTTGTCATTCGCCTCTCTCTCACCTATATCTTCAGCCTTATAGAGCCAACATCACTCTTTCGCATTGGACTGGCAACACCTATCGCCACGGCTGTACAGGTGATAATGTGCCTCTACTTCATATCCGTCATTGATAAGAAAATTAAACATAATCTACTATAATATGAAAAAGAGCAAAATACTACTTACAACAGTGCTATTTGTGGCATTGAGCCTTGCCTCTAAGGCTGGGAACTACAAAATTGTAGATACCGAACAGACGAAGTTTTTTAGTGATAAGGAGGTTATTGCAGCCCCTGCAAAAGGAGAAGCATTCTATGGTCAAGATGCTCAATTCAAGGGTAATGCATCATCTTATACCGATAATGGCGATGGCACTATCACGGATAATGTAACTGGTCTCATGTGGCAAAAAGAGTTCAAGGTGATGACACTCCCCGAGGCTCAGAAAGCTGTTGAGAAGTTTAAATTGGCGGGGCACACAGATTGGCGTATCCCCACAATCAAGGAGGCATATTCACTCATCCTCTTTAGTGGAAGCGATGTTAGTCCACAACTTAATGCTGGAAGTGATTCTCCAGGGACTCCATTTATCAACACTAACTTCTTTGAGTTTAAATATGGTGCAAATGGCAACCGCGATATCGACTCACAACTGCTCACATCATCGCTATATGTAGGTTCTACGGAACGTGAAAATTTGCTGTTTGGAGTAAACTTTGCTGATGGTCGTATCAAAGGCTATGGGCTAAAATTTGGCGGTGGCGACAAACCATTTATGGTGCGTTTTGTTCGTGGTGCAGAGTATGGCATCAACGACTTTGCAGACAATGGCAATGGAACAATCACCGACAAAGCCACAGAACTTATGTGGAGTAAGGAGGATAGCAAAAAGGCGATGAATTGGCAGGAAGCCTTGGCGTATGCCGAGCAGATGAACACTCAGAGTTATCTAGGTCACACCGATTGGCGAGTGCCAAATGCGAAAGAACTGCAAAGTATTGTCGACTACTCTCGTTCACCTCTATCAACTGCTTCTGCTGCAATAGACCCCCTATTTAGTGTTAGTTCAATCAAAGATGAGTCGGGGGTTGATGATTTTCCATTCTATTGGAGCTCTACGACACATGAAAATTCTGGCGGCTCGACTGGTGGCGCTGGCATCTACGTCGCTTTTGGTCGTAGCTTGGGTAATATGTCCAATATGCAGATGATGCCTCCCCCACAAGGCGGAGGTCAGAGACAAGGTGGCGAACGTCCGCAAATGGGTAATCGTCCTGAAGGTGGTCGTCCTGAGGGCGGTAGACCCGAGGGGGGACAAAACCGCCAACGCTCCAATAACAGCAAACCCAATTGGGTAGATGTTCATGGAGCTGGTTCGCAACGCAGCGACCCTAAATCAGGTGACCCATCTCGCTATGCCAACGGTCATGGACCTCAAGGTGATGTCATAAGAATATATAACTACGTTCGTTTAGTGAGGGATTTATAATCCTATTAATAGGCAGCAAAAATATAATTCCAATACAAATTTACTACAATTATGAAAAGAAAAGTGTTATTTTCAACCTTTATTGCGCTATGCGTATGTTGCTTGAGTACTTCAGCACAAAGCTTTACAAATCCAACATTAAAGAGCATCCACCAAAGAACAAGCGTTCGATCTTACACCTCGAAGCCCGTAAGCAAAGAGGTTTTAGTAGAGCTAACAAAGGCTGCAATGGCAGCTCCTACGGCAATGAATAGACAACCATGGGAGTTTATTGTTATTCAAGATAGAGCTATACTCAATAAATTAGGCGAGATAAAGCCCCCCGTAGCAAAGGCTCCAGCAGCTATCGTTGTTGTTGGTAATACTAAAACTAGCGGCTCTTGGATGGTCGACTGCTCAGCTGCGTCGGAGAATATCCTAATCGCAGCAACATCAATGGGACTCGGGACAGTATGGACTGGAGCCTATGGAAATGCTAAATTCGAAGCACTCTTAAAGGAGACTCTCAACCTACCAGATGACATTATGCCACTTTCGGTTATTGCCGTAGGATACGCCGAGGGTACTCCAACGCCTAAAAATAAATATGTAGAGTCTAAAGTACACTTCAATAAATATTAAAATTAGCGGTTAGTGGTTAGTGTTGAGCGCTTAGATATACAACTGCCCTGCGCGGGCAGCGGCGGGGTGCTCCCCACAGAGCTACTCTTTGTATTGCATCTGTTAAGTATTCAGTGTTGAATGTTTAGCGTTTAGTTCCTTAACATTTAACATTTAACGTTTAACACTCAACACTTAACGGTCATTTCGGGTTTGGCTTTAAACACTTCAGTGTTTATAAAATGAAAAGTGTTAGATGGTTATCCAAATTTATTTGAGATAATTATCTAACACTTTTTATTGTAGAACGCAGTTCTTAAACCATAACCGCTACAAAAGAAAAGCTCCGCGGGGAGCACCCCGCCCGTCGGAGACAGTCCTCGGGTATAAAGAGATACAACTGCCCTGCGCGGGCAGCGGCGGGGTGCTCCTGCGGAGCTAAAGAGAATCCTTTGAAAACACAAAAAAAGATAGCCGACCCCCAAAGAGTCGGCTATCTAAATATATGTGAATAACTTGTTTAGCCTAGGAATGACAACAAGATACCTGCTGCAACAGCAGAACCTACAACACCCGCTACGTTAGGACCCATAGCGTGCATCAACAAGTAGTTACTCTTGTCGTAGCGTAGTCCCATATCTTGGCTCACGCGTGCCGCAGCTGGAACAGCCGACACACCGGCATTACCGATAAGTGGGTTGATCTTCTGACCATCCTTAAGGAATAGATTCATGATCTTAACAAACAACACTCCACAAGCAGTGGCGATAACAAATGAAACCGCACCAAGGATAAAGATGTAGATTGTTTTAGGAGTCAAGAATACGTCCGCCTGAGTTGAAGCACCAACAGTAACACCAATAAGGATTGTCATAATATCGACAAGCTGATTACTAGCAGTAGTTGAGAGGCGTTTTACAACACCAGACTCCTTCATTAAGTTACCAAGGAACAACATTCCGAGAAGTGGAATAGCGTCTGGCACCACAAAAGTTGTTAAAACAAAAGCGATGATAGGGAACAAGATCTTCTCAGTAGTCGATACCGCACGCGTTGGTGGCATCTTGATAAGGCGCTCCTTTGGAGTTGTCAAAAGACGCATCACTGGTGGTTGAATAACAGGAACCAAAGCCATATAAGAGTACGCACAGATAGCAATCGCACCGAGATACTCAGGAGCTAAGATACCAGTCAAGTAGATCGACGTTGGACCATCAGCACCACCAATAATCGCGATACTACCAGCCTCATTAGCTGGGAAGCCAAGAGCCAAAGCACCGATATAAGCGGCGAAGATACCAGCCTGTGCCGAAGCTCCGATAAGCATCAACTTAGGGTTCGAGAGGAGTGACGAGAAGTCCGTAAGCGCTCCAACACCCAAGAAAATTAGTGGTGGATAGATTCCGTGTCTAACTCCAAAATATAGAAGATTAAGAACCGAGCCTTCGCTATAAAGACCGATCTCATTACCTGGCATAAGTGGTATATTACCGATAATAATACCAAAACCAATAGGGACCAACAACATTGGCTCGAACTTATGTTTGATTGCGAGGTACAAGAAAAGACAACCTACAGCGATCATAACTAAGTATTTCCAGCCTCCTTCCTGAGTAAGCAGGCTAGCGAAGCCAGTGCTATTCAGGAATTTCGTAATACTTTCACCCAAAAAGGATGATGTCAAAAAGCTCATCATACGTTTAACCGATTGTTATGAGTACGTCACCCTCCATTACAGAGTCTGAACATCTTACGTTTATTGACTTGATAACACCCGATACAACTGCGTCGATGTTATTCTCCATCTTCATCGCCTCGAGCACTAGAAGTGTTTGACCTGCACTCACTGTATCACCCTCACGAACCTTAATGTCGATAACAACTCCGGGAAGTGGGCTAAGGACAGATGACTTTCCAGCTGAAGCGATATTAGCTGGCTTAGATGGAGCCGCAGTAGTTGGTGTTACACTGCTAGCTACTGGGTGTGACGCTGGCACAGCTGCCACTTGTGGCTTAGAAGCAACAGCCTTCTTTACTGTTGCATCGCCAGCCATCTCTACATTGTAGTGAGTACCGTTAACAACAACATCGGCATTCTGGTCTCCTAAAACATCAATAGAGACTGTGTACTCGTTTCCATTGATTTTAAAATTATATTCTTTCATAAAAATGTCGTTAATTTATTTTTGTTCCCTATCGTGGCATGTTAGTCAATCCGTGAAGTTTTGAACTCCATGGAGAGTAGACACGAGCCACCTTATTTATTGTGATTATCTCACTCTCACGATCATGTAGAGCCTCCTTGTTGAGTTTCAACGCAACACCAATAGCTGCAATGATCTCACCACTAGCCTCGCCTGGCTTGAGAGGTGCAGCAGCCGATTTCGGAGCTGCATTCTTCTCAATAGTCTCCAACGCTGTGCGCTTTGAGATAAAGATCATCACGCGAGAGAAGCTGTAGATCAAAACTGCTAGCACCAATAACGCTGTTAACACTACCGAGATAGAGATAAATGCTACGGTCAATCCTTGAGGGTCGTCATTGAGGATTGTGTCGGCTCCCTTAACACTATGCGAAGCATTCGCCATAGCGATAAGTGGATTCATTATAAGTTGACTTACCATGACTACAACGGAATATTAGAGTGTTTCTTAGGAGGATTTTGAAGACGCTTAGTGGCGAGTGACTGCAATGCACGGATCACGCGGAAACGTGTATTACGTGGCTCGATAACGTCGTCGATATAACCATAACGCGCTGCGTTGTATGGGTTAGAGAACTTATCGTTGTACTCCTTGATCTTCTCCTCAACAAAAGCTGCCTTCTCCTCTGGGTTCTCGAACTTCGAAAGAGCCTTAGCTTGCAACACCTCAACAGCACCACTTGCACCCATAACGGCGATCTCCGCCATTGGCCAAGCGTAGTTTATATCACCACGGATATGCTTACTTGACATCACGATATAAGCACCACCGTAAGCCTTACGTAGAGTAACTGTCACCTTAGGTACAGTAGCCTCGCAATAAGCGAAGAGTAACTTAGCTCCGTGAGAGATAACGCCACCATACTCCTGAGTTGTTCCTGGCAAGAATCCTGGCACGTCGACAAGAGTCACGATTGGAATATTGAAGGCGTCACAGAAACGGATGAAACGCGCAGCCTTGCGGCTTGCGTTGCTATCAAGTACACCCGCCATAAACTTAGGTTGGTTAGCAACGATACCTACGCTCTGACCGTTGAAACGAGCGAAACATGTGATGATATTCTTAGCAAAACCAGATGCTGACTCTAAGAACTCGCCATTATCGACAATAGCCGAGATAACCTCTGTCATATCGTAAGCCTTGTTTGCTGACTCTGGGATGATCTCGTTGAGTGAATCCTCAAGACGAGTGATTGTATCTGTACACATCACCAAAGGAGCATCCTCCATATTGTTTTGAGGCATGTAAGAGAGCAAGTTGCGGATAAGCGAGATACCCTCGTCCTCAGTGTCAACAGCGAACTGAGCCACTCCCGAACGTGTAGTGTGCATAAGTGCACCACCCAACTGCTCCTGAGTCACATCCTCACCTGTTACAGTCTTAACAACCTTAGGACCTGTAAGGAACATGTTTGATGTTTGGCTCTTCATGATGATGAAGTCGGTAAGAGCTGGTGAGTACACCGCACCTCCTGCACATGGACCAAAGATCGCTGAGATCTGAGGTATCACACCCGACGACATTACGTTGCGTTGGAAGATATTTGCATATCCCGCAAGCGCGTTCACACCCTCCTGAATACGAGCACCTCCCGAGTCATTGATACCGATACATGGAGCACCGTTACGAAGCGCCATATCTTGTACTTTACAGATTTTCTCTGCCATAGAGATCGACAATGATCCCGCTGTAACAGTAAAATCTTGCGCAAAGACATATACTAAACGACCCTCGATTGTTCCGTAACCTGTCACTACACCATCACCAAAAGTGTGGCTCTTCTCCATTCCGAAGTCGTAGCAACGGTGCGTCACAAACATATCAAACTCCTCGAATGATCCCTCATCAAGAAGCATGTTGATACGCTCGCGAGCCGTATATTTACCCTTGTCATGTTGCGCATCAATACGCTTTTGACCGCCACCCATGCGAGCAGCCTCACGGTTCTCAACGAGGACCTTAATTTTATTCTGAATTTCGCTCATAGCTTGTTATATAAAAAATTTCTAGTATTACTTCTTCTCACACAACTCAGTAAGAATACCTTGTGTTGACTTTGGGTGAAGGAATGCAATAGTCATACCCTCGGCGCCCTTGCGTGGAGTTTTATCAATCAAACGAATACCTTGAGCCTCAGCATCGACCATCTGATCCTCAATACCCTCACACGCTAGAGCCATGTGGTGGATACCAATACCCTTTGTTGCAATGTACTTAGCGATTGTTGAATCCTCCGATGTAGCCTCCAAAAGCTCAATCTTTGTTTGACCCAACATAAAAAATGCGGTGCGAACCTTCTGATCTGCAACCTCTTCGATCGCATAACACTTTAGGCCAATAACGTTCTCCCAATATGGGATAGCCTCATCTAGGCTATTCACAGCAACGCCTAGATGCTCAATATGTGATACTTTCATAAAATTATAAGATTAAATTAATAGTTTTCTGTTTATACTTAACTTAGAATCTATTTAAGTTTTTCTGCTTAAAAATGCTATGCGCTATTTTGCTCTGATTTTGGATTTTGATATCGCAGTTAATAGTGGACTATTTGCAAGATAGCAAAATTCAAAAGCGTAGTAAAAGAGCCTTAGCAACTTAAGTGAGAAAAACTTAAACAGATTCTTAGCAAAGGTATATATTTAATGGGAAATATCAATAACTTGGCAAGATATTTTCCAAATAAAAAGAGATTATTTTTCAATCCTTACATTATTTTACTATCTTCGCAATAGAAAAAACAAACTAACAGCTATGGCATTCTCTAAAATAGAACACTTCGAACGTGACTACATAGACACTCACCACGATTCAGCACTCAGTGTAACGAGTGGCGTTGCGGATCAACCCATAACCAACCCATACTTCAAGCGCAAACCGCGACAACGTAGAACCACCGCCGAGTACGTAGAGGGTATCCTTGCTGGTAATATAACGGTTCTATCTCAAGCCATAACCCTAATAGAGAGTGCTAATGTCGACCACTACGCTCAAGCTCAAGAGATTATAGAGGCTTGTCTACCCTACTCTGGAAACTCTATTCGCATAGGTATCACGGGAGTCCCTGGGGCTGGCAAATCATCATTTATCGAGGCTGTGGGTGGCATGGTGACATCCCTTAAACACAAACTCGCGGTGCTCGCTATTGACCCTAGCTCCGAGAGAAGCGGCGGTTCAATACTTGGGGATAAGACGCGCATGGAGTCTATCTCTGCCAGCGACAAAGTATTCATACGCCCCTCACCCTCAGCTGGTTCTCTAGGAGGTGTCGCGCGCAAGAGTCGCGAGACCATCGTGTTGTGCGAAGCAGCTGGCTTTGATGTGATATTTATTGAGACTGTTGGCGTTGGACAATCCGAGACCGCCGTGCACTCGATGGTCGATATGTTTATGATGTTACAGATCTCTGGCGCAGGCGACGAGCTGCAAGGTATCAAGCGCGGCATTATGGAGATGGCCGACATGATGGTCATCACAAAGGCCGATGGCGAGAATGTGATGAAGGCGAACCTCGCAAAGACTCAATATACGGGTGCTCTACATCTATTTCCTATGCCTGAATCAGAGTGGCGCCCACAGGTCTTTACCTGTTCGTCGCTCGAAAAGACGGGGCTTGAAGAGGTCTGGAAGGGCGTTGAGGAGTATATCGAACACACCAAACACAATGGCTACTTCCTACACAATCGCCAACGTCAGCTCAAATACTGGATGTATGAGAGTATTAACGAGACCCTTCACAAAAGCTTCTACAACAACGAAAATGTAGAGGCTATACTTCCCCAGTACGAAAAGCGCGTGCTAGAGTCAAAGATCAGCTCTTTCATCGCCGCTAAAGAGCTGCTGGATATATACTTTCAGAATAAGTAGTTTAGCGTTAAATGTTTAGTGTTAAGCGGTTAGTTCCTCAACATTTAACATTAAACACTTAACATTAAACACTTAACATTAAACACTTAACATTAAACACTTAACGGTTACTACGGTTTGGCTTTAAACACTTTTGTGTTTATAGAATGAAACGAATTAGGTAGTTATCCAAATTTATTTGAGATAATTATCTAATTCGTTTTATTGTAGAACGTAGTTCTTAAACCATGCTGCTACAAAAGTAGATGGGAGCTTGCTCCCCGCCCGTCGGTGTGAGACAGTAAGAGATAATACAAAACAGGCTGCACCTCGCTGGGAGCTGAAGGCAGTAAGAGACAACACAAAAAGCAAAAGGAGGCAGACAGACGTCCACCTCCTTCGTATGCCTACGATACTACTCTTTAGATTGAGATATCCAAGATCTCGAAGTTGATAACTCCTGCGGGGACACTAACCTCCACAACGTCACCCTTCTTCTTACCTAGAAGAGCCTTTGCGATGGGTGTGCCGATTGCGAGTTTTCCTTCGCGCAGGTTAGCCTCATTCTCCGAGACAATAAGGTACTCGACCTTCTTATTTATCTTCATATTAAGAAGTGTCACACGGCTTAGAATCTGCACTTTACTTGTGTCGATCTTCGTCTCGTCAATAATACGTGACGAGGCGAGCACCGCCTCCGCCTTAGCGATGCGCAACTCCAAAAGCCCTTGAGCTTCACGCGCAGCATCATACTCCGCATTCTCCGACAAGTCACCCTTATCTCTCGCCTCTGCAATAGCTGCGGTTATAGCCGAACGCTCCACAGAGCGCATATAATCAAGTTCGTCCTTTAATTTTTTATATCCTGCCGCTGTTAGGTAGATAATCTCTTTTGACATATTCTCTAAATCTTTTGTTCAAATTATATAACTATTAGTGATCCTAAATATAGGCGAAAAAAAATAAGAATCCTAACCCTAAAAAAGAAACGGTTAGAACCCCATATTCACCTACGATGCCCACTAGCTTAACACAAAGGTAAAAATCTATTTTGTCATTTCCAAATATTTTGCCATTAAGAATTAGAATATCTAAAAAAATAAGAAACTGTTTAAATTTTGTATCGAAGTTATTTTAGAGCTACTATGTATTAGTTTTTACACCTCAAATGTGGCGAATAGTGGTTCTATTTAACTATTTTGAGGTGTGAAAAATGATGCAAAAGAGACAAAAAAAAACGAAAATATAAAACTTAAACAGTTTCTAAGTATCTCCCCAACCACATGAGCGATCTTCTTAAAAACGATGGCTCGAACATGGCGCTAATTTTGCAAGATCGGTAGGTAAACAATACATTTCCAAAATGGTACAAAAAATTAAATACCTGTTCTTATTACTTATCGTATCCCTTACCGCCCCAGAGCTACAGGCTCAAAACAACAGAGGTGTCGGTTACTTGATCCTACCTAAAGCCGAAGATTTAGACTTTCCGCATCCCCGCGACGAGCTTTTTAGCTACCCGTTTGCCTTACAGAGCAACCTCCTCTATGATGTTACCACAGCACTAAATATAGGTATTAAGATCCCTATATATTCCAATTGGTCTATTGGAGCCGATTGGACAACACCATGGTGGATCAACTCCTCCAAGCACAACGCCTTTGAGGTACAACTCTTCCAGGTGGAGGGTCTGTACTGGTTCAACCGCCACAACACTCAACACCTCTTCTATGGCTGGAATATCGGACTATACACACAAGCTGGCTACTACGACCTCGAGCACGACAAGAGCGGCAGGCAGGGTGATTTCTGGGGCGTGGGCGTTTGTGGTGGGTATAGCTTTATCATTGGCGAACGCCTAAGGCTGGGGTGCTCTTTAGGCTTGGGTGTTGTCGACACCTCATACAGAAGGTATGATCCTTGAGT
>JBCQVD010000120.1:0-5058 GCA_047173405.1 Rikenellaceae bacterium | reverse complement strand
AAGCACATATATCATGGCTCCTGCTATTGAGGGTGCCTATACAATGGTCAAGGGGCACCACTCTCAGCACCACGATACATCAATGTTTCCATTCTCGTACCTTATAGAGAGTCACGGTAAGTCGACGATTATGCCTGGTGCTAATTTAGCAAGCTATGGTACGGCTCGCGATATAGAGAAGTGGCGAATTCGAGATAAGAGAATGCTGAAATTTGAAAATATATCGTTCGAGGAGCATAATCCATGTATTACCGAGATGATGGTGGGGGCTGTTAATACTATACATACGCTTCAGGGTGAGAACCCATCGGCCGAGGTCTATATACATGGTCGTATTCAGATAAAACCAGCTCACATGAAGCGTGCTTTAGGACTGTACAATAAGGCTATAGCTTCGTCGCTAGGTGATATGTTATGTAAGGGCAATACCGTAGCGCCTCTGTCTGGGGATGACAAGGTGTCAATGAAGTGGATGGATTGTGCAGGGCAGTATGTTACCCTATCAATGGCGGAGGAGTTAGCTGACGATGTAGCGAGTGGAGAGATTACTTCATTAGAGCAGATTGATGAGCGCTTTAGAGTATTCGCTGCAAAATATGATAGTTATGCCTACGCGTGGGCATATAACTTACTGGGCGAACTGTTAGGATGCACCCCAACGCAAGAGGATATTGATAGTGCAATAGAGGGCGCAAAGAAGAGTAAAGAGGCGCTAAGCAGAATGATTGATAGCGATCTTCAGAATGACTGCTCGGTGTCTATGGCGGTTGGCTATGGTCTACACACAGATTCTGAAGAGTCAAAAATTGAGGACTTCAAAGCTGTACGTTCACTGTAAAGAAAAGAATAAATTCGGGGGAAATAGAGTCCCCCTTAAACTGATATAATCAATGGAGGGTGTGTTATGAGCATACAGAGTATTACAAGGGATCACCGTACAGCGGTAGTTCTTTTAATTGACTGGTCTGGGTCAATGTCCGAAAGGACAACATTTAGAGGTGTGGAGACCTCTAAGGCCGAGGCGGTTGCCCAGGTTGCAAATATGATTATTAGCGAACTCATTGAACGAGCACGACGTAGTGATGGCGTTCGTGATTACTACGATATAGCTGTACTTGGCTACTCGGGTGATGGTGTATTTAGTGAGTTTTCGCAGGATGGGAAGAGTGAGTTTATATCTGTTACAGAGCTAGCTAAAAGAGAGCCAAAGGTTGTGCATAGCGAGCAGATAACAACTGACGCTTCAGGTCGCATGGTTCGTCGAAGCGTTAAGCGCAAACGGTGGATTGAGGCCAAAGCATCGGGCGAGACACCAATGTATGAGGCAATGTGCTATCTATACGATGCTGCCAATAATTGGATCTCGAAGAACAAGAATAGAGGTGCGTTCTATCCTATTATCTACCATATTACCGATGGCGAGACTACCGACTGCTGTCATGATTCGATTTTGGATATCTCAAATAGGATAAAATCTCTGAGAACAGACGATGGTGAGGCGCTGTTGATAAATATACACATAACATCAAACGAGTCGGTTGCGCCTCTAATTTTTCCCACAGAGGAGGAGTTGAAGAGTTACGATAATCGTTATGCTCAACTACTGGCTGCCTCGTCGAGTGATATGCCTGAAATTTTTGATGCTGCAATATGTGATCTCAAAGGAGTAAGTGGTCAAAGTGGTTTCAAGGGCGTTAGCTTCAACGCTTCGGTTGCGGAGCTGCTCACAATTCTAAGTATCGGTTCAATAAGTGTAAAAATAGGTTAGTATGAGAGTTTCAATAGATTCATTCCTTAGTGGAGTAAAGAGTTGTCGCCATAGCATGAACACATTACGTGAAGCTAGAGTTATATTGGATTGTGATGGAGAACCCGCTCTTTGTCGTACGACAAATTTTGTTGAGTGCGAAATAGAGTTAAACAAGAGGCGCTACCTACTCTCGATGCCCCTAAGTGATGAGGCGCTTCGATTATGTGAAAAGAATGCAGCTTTAATAGGCACCATAAAGAGTGAGATGCTGGGTGAGTATCGTATCTTGCGTAGCGAAATGCGTTATACTACTTGGCAAGGCGGCGAGGAAAAAGTAGACCTACTTCTATATGAGATACCAGAGGGCGTAATACTACAAGACTATATATCATCAGGAGAGTCAGCAACGGCACTCAGTGACTCTATTTGTAATATGCAACGAGAGTTCAAGAGGATAAATATATGCCATCACAACCTCACGGCAGCCAATATCATCGTTGCCCGACACCTAAGGCTCTACCCTATGCGTCTACACGACATAGCCAAAGGCAGTGAGGATGATATCGACCTCTGCTTTAATAAACTTCGAGAGTATATCGAAGAGAACGCTCTTTGGACAAGAGACGATAAGGAGTCTACGGCTTTAGATTATAATGTAAACGGTGAGCAGCACAACTACTGCGAGGGCATTTTGTGTGTGAAAAACGGAGCCAACTCATACCAATACCAAGATATAGATGGTAAGATACTCTTTAATGCCAAGACTTTCTTGTGGTGTTCAGATTTCAAGGAGGGAAGAGCCGAGGTCGAGGAGGAGCAAGGCATGGGACTCTTAAACAAGGAGGGTGAATATATCATCAAACCAATATACGAGATTGTCGATTATGATGTGGTGAGTGGATATTCTCGTGTTAAGCGTGATGGACTATGGGCACTATTCGACTATGAAGGGCACGAGATTCTCCCGTTTGAAGATCGACTTATAAGTGATGAGGATATATCTTTAATAAAGCTCGAGTAACATACATCTTATGATAACCGATTTTAGATTGCAAGTATTTGACACCGTGGCTCGTGAACTTAGTTTTACACGAGCCGCCGAGGTGTTGAGTATATCGCAACCTGCTGTAACCAAACATATTAAGGAGCTGGAGAGGTTGCTCTCAACGCCTCTCTTTAGACGTAGCGGAAACCGCATCGCCCTCACTGAGCAGGGTGAGATGCTGCGTCGATACGTTAAAGATATATTAGATGGTTACGGTCGACTCAGCGACGCGGTGTCGGAGAGTCGAGGTGATTACTATGGACACCTTAAGATTGGTGCAAGTACCACAATAATGCAGTATATTTTACCCGATATTTTGGCGCATTTCAAGAGGCGTTACCCATCTGTGGAGGTAACGTTGATCGGTGGAAATAGCCAAGAGGTATTGCTGGAGGTCGAGAGTGGACGTGTCGACGTTGCACTTGTCGAGGATGCACACACTTCATCGTCGTTCCACTACGAGCATTTCGCTGAAGATAAGGTGGTAATGGTGTCGGCACATAATAGTAAAGAGTCTATCACGGTGGATAAATTAGTGAAGCTCCCCTTGGTGCTTCGTGAGAATGGATCGGGTACTCTTGAGGTAATAATTAGAGAGTTGCAGAGACACGGTATATCGCGTCGTATGCTCAATATTGAGATGCAGATAGGTAGCAGCGAGGGGATAGTTCGATACCTTAAACTGTCGAAATGTTATGCACTTATATCCGAAGCAGCTGTAAGAGACTATATTAAAAGAGGTGAATTGCATGTTGTCGATGTTGACAACCTCGATATCGTAAGATCACTTCGTTTTGCTACACTTCATGGTTATAGATCCCGAATAGTCGATCTATTTATAACTTTTTGTTTGGAGTACCATTATAACCAATAGTTATTGAGGTAAATAATTTGTATCTTGTATTTGTGATAGTGTAAGTGTATCTTTGTGCCATAAACAACACTAAAAGGTCATAGATATGCAAATTAATCCAAACATCAGAGGACTGTTATTCATCGCTTTACTCGTAGTGACAGCTACACCATTTATAAGTGCGCCAATAGCATTGGTCTTAGGTTTTATCTTTACAAATACTTTAGGGCATCCATTTTCTCTACTATCAGGAAAAGCAACGCAACTACTCCTAAAAGGCTCTGTTGTAGGGCTAGGGTTTGGAATGAATCTCCACTCGGCAATCGCAGTTGGAAAGGATGGAGTACTTCTTACGGCAGCGACAATCTCAATTGTATTAATTCTCGGATACTTGATAGGAGGCGTGCTTAAGATGCCGCGTAAGTTATCGCATCTTACGGCTTCGGGCACTGCAATATGCGGTGGCAGTGCTATCGCAGCAGTCTCTCCTGCTGTTGGTGCAACACAAAGTGAAACATCAATCTCTCTAGGGGTTATATTTCTACTAAACTCAGTAGCTCTCCTTATCTTTCCACCACTAGGTCACCTACTATCTCTCACGGATATGGAGTTTGGTATGTGGTGTGCTATGGCTATTCACGACACAAGCTCTGTTGTCGGGGCGGCATCTGCGTATAGCGAGGAGGCTCTACTTATTGCCACAACTGTGAAGTTGGCTCGTGCGCTATGGATTATACCTGTATCACTTCTCTCGGCGATACTCTTTAGAAGTGTGGGTCGCAAGATCTCTATACCTTGGTTTATACTCTACTTTGTCTTAGCCATGATAGCAAATAGCTATATTCCACACATCGAAGTTATAGGAGCGCCGATATACGCAATCTCAAAGGAGCTATTAGTTGTGACTCTATTTTTAATTGGGTCATCACTCTCAGTAAGATCAATGCGAGAAGTTGGCGCAAAACCACTACTCTTGGGGGTAATATTATGGATCGTAGTCTCTATCATGTCATTACTGGCGATAAAGTATTTAGTTTAAAATTAGTGTTGTCCGATTAAATCCGAGGACTGCCTTCGGCGAGCGGGGTGCTCCCCGCGGAGCTATTCTTATCTTGTGATTGTTAATAAATTGATTTTCAATTTACTATATATTGATAACTGTTCGATTAAAGCGTTGCTTTATCTCTCCTTTATCAACATATAGTGACGTAGGCTGCGCCTACTATTAACAATCAAGCGCTACGCCAACCAAATCTAAAAATGTAGATAAGGTTGTAAATAGCTATATGTCAAATAATTGTTTAGCCTTCACAAAATAAGCTGAATTCAACCTGCAAATGCAACTGAATTCATATTAATAATTTGTTTAAATTTTTCATTTGGTGTGAGGTATCCGAGTCTTTTACGAGG
>JBCQVD010000016.1:0-27339 GCA_047173405.1 Rikenellaceae bacterium | reverse complement strand
GGTACATGAGGGGCGCGTCTATATCTACTATAAGTCGGCGTTTAATCGACCTCATAGGTTGTGGGTTGGTCAAGGACTAGCTACTGCGGACTCTCCAGAGGGTCCATTTACTCACCACGAGAACAACCCAATCTTAGCATCGGGTCATGAGTTTAGCGGCTTCCCATTCAAGGGCGGCATAGCGGTAATTCTTACAACTGATGGTATGGAGCGCAACACGATTCAATATGCGGACGACTGGATCAACTTTAGAATAGCCTCTATTGTGGAGTATCCACCCGTTGCCGCTGCGCCATACTGTGCCGACGCCTTTACTAATACTGTAGATGGAGCGGGTATTGAGTGGGGAGTATGCCATGTTGTGGGCAGAGGTAAGTACCACCTTGAGATCGCGAGGTTTGACTGTTCGCTTACACAAGAGATCACAGAGCCAATATTTAAGACCACAAGACCTCACCCAACAACGGAGGTGCTTATGAAGAATAAACTTCCGCAGGGCATTATGCAGAAGAGACTAGAGAAGGCTAAATCTAATGCGCAATAATTAGCAATGAGAGAGATATTAAAATATACGCCATTTATAGCGTCCATTTTTACGCATTACGGAGCCTCAGCTCTTGATCGACCAAATATTGTTTGTATCGTTTCGGAGGATAACAGCAAGGAGTATATGTCGCTGTTTTGTGAGGGGCGTGGTACGGTAAGTCCTGCCGTGGAGCGTCTGGCGGCAGAGGGTGTGTTGTTTGAGAACGCTAGTAGCAATGCTCCAGTATCGAGTGCTGCGCGCTCGACCCTAATATCGGGGTGTTACGCAAATAGGCTAGGGTGTCACTATCACCGAGCCGAAGAGATGGTCGAGATGCCCGATGGCTTGAAGATGTTTCCTGCCTACCTGCGCGAGGCGGGGTACTATACCGTAAATAACGCCAAGGAGGATTACAATATAACTAAAGGCGAGGGTGTGTGGGATGAATCATCACGTAGAGCTTCATGGCGTAATAGAGCCGCAGGTCAACCATTCTACTATGTCCACAACCTCGGAGATACCCACGAAGGGCAGATGAAGAGGAGCACGGATAAGTTAGTTGAGGAGGTTGGTGATTATCAACCTGCTGCGGGGGTCTACGTACAACCTAACTTCCCCGATACAGAGCTGTTTCGGTTGAGTTATAGATTCTACTGTAAGCGCATTGAGCAGATGGACACGAAGGTGGCAGCAGTAGTTGCCGAGCTAGAGAAGGATGGGCTGTTGGACGATACAATTATTCTCTACTATGGTGATAATGGAGGTATAATGCCCAATAGCAAGGGCTTCCTTACGGAGATGGGTCTTAATGTGCCGCTGATTGTTCGTGTGCCTGAGAAGTATAAGTCGATGATAGACGTTGAGCGAGGCTCTCGCGATCAGCGTTTTGTTGGTTTCTATGATCTGGCGCCTACCATTCTTGAGATGGCGGGTGTGGCGATCCCCGAGCAGATGGATGGAGAGTCGATATGGAGTAAGAAGCAAGATGATAAGGGGGCGGTGCTGTATGGTTACGCCGATAGGATGGGCGAGAAGTACGACATGGTTCGAAGTGTAAGAAAAGGTAACTACAAGTATGTCAGGTCTTTTCAGCCATTTAATTTCGATGCCCTGAGTAACGACTACCGCTCTACAATGCCGATCTATCAGGAGCTGCGAGCGCTCTATGGCGCAGGGGCGTTGAATGATTTGCAGAGTCAATTTTTCAGACCCAAAAGAGCAGAGTTGCTCTATGATCTGAGCCAAGACCCATACGAATTAGAAAATCTTGCTGATGATAGCTCTCTGCAAAGTGTTCGCGACGACCTTCGCGAGGAGATGGATCGTTGGATGGTGGAGAGTCTAGATATAGGGTTGCTCCCAGAGTTTTATTGGATCCGTGAGGCGGGGGCGGCAACGGTGGCTTATACTAAGAGGAGTAGTTCGCGTATAGTGGATTATCTAAAGATAGCAAATTTGCAGATCGCACGATATAATGAACCTAAGATCAGGGAGGCTTTGGTAAGCCAAGACCCTATCAAACGTTACTGGGGTGTTATTGTATGTAGTAGTTTTGGGCGCGAGGCGGCAGCTCTGCTCCCTATAATTCGACAGATATCTAAGAGTGACGTCGAGCCAACCAATAGAGTCCGCGCGGCGGAGTACCTCGCTTTATGTGGATATGATAGCCCGCAAAAGGTAATGTGTGAGGCGTTGTATTCGGTGAGTGATCCCGTTGAGGCGACGCTTATCCTAAATTCGATGACCCTTTTGAGCGAAGGTGCCCAGCGGGAGGTGTTTACTATAGACGCCTCAAAGTTATCTCCAACGCTGAAATCGCATACCCTTGTAAAGAGCGCATTGAAGAAGCATAATTTAATAAATGAGAACCACTAGTAGCGTGTTAACTTTTATGGTAATTAAGCGATTTGTAACCATTTTTCAATATATGGAATGTTGAAAATCAACATGTTAACAATCGCAATATAAGAATAGCTCCGCGGGGAGCACCCCGCCGCTGCCCGTGCAGGGCAGTTGTATAAGTTTTTAACGCGCCAGTAGTAAATGAGAACTAAATAGATTAAAAATTATGAGGCAAGATATAGCAATTTTGAAATTCACAATGGCGACAAGTACCCTGTTGACAATGGGGGCATGTACAGAGCAGAAGCCGCAGCCAAATATCCTCTTTATCATGTCGGACGACCACACGTCGCAGGCTATTGGAGTCTATAACTCGATACTCTCGCCACTAGACCCAACGCCCGTGATTGACCAGATAGCAAGCGAGGGTGTGGTGTTTGAGAACTGTTTTTGTACTAATGGTATAAGCACACCTAGCCGTGCATGTATTATATCGGGTCAGTACTCTCAAACAAATGGTGCGCTGGACCTCTACGACACTCTTAATGTAGAGAAGCAGTACCTCCCCAAAGAGCTAAAGGCGCTGGGTTATCAGACAGCAATGGTTGGTAAGTGGCACCTAAAGAGTGAACCCGCGGCGTTCGACTATTATGAGGTGCTGCCACTTCAAGGTAAATATTTCGATCCCATTTTTCGAGTGCGAGGGGATAAGGGGTGGACAGAGAATACATCGAGCTATAAAGGTCATAGCTCGGATGTCGTGACAGATATATCGCTCAAATGGCTTAAAGGTCGCGATAAGACAAAGCCATTCTTTTTGATGCACCACTTCAAAGCGCCTCACGATAATTTCGAGTTCGCACCGCGATACAAGGATTACTTGGAGGATGTAGAGATCCCAGAACCTCTAAATCTATATGGTCAGCCTTCCGAGGACTTTGGCTCTGAGGCTACCCGAGGTCGCAACGACTCGCTCGTGCGTATTATTGGCTCTTCGATCTCGAAGCGCAGTACAGACCGCGATATGGGAAGTGTGCTTAAGGTCGACCAAAGTCTTAAAGGTGACGAGTATACGCACGCTAGTTACCAGCGCTACTTGAAATATTATCTGAGGTGTGTTAAGGGTGTCGATGATAATGTAGCTCGTATTATAGCCTACCTTAAGGAGGAGGGTATCTACGACAACACGATCATTGTATATACGGGCGATCAGGGTCTATTTCTTGGTGAACACGACTATCAGGATAAGAGGTGGATGTATGATCCCTCGATGAGGATGCCCTTTATTGTGCGTTACCCAGCAACAGTCGTGGCGGGGCGTAGCGACCTGTTGATTAATAATGTTGACTTCGCCCCTACACTCATTGAGATGGCGGGGGGTGAGGCTCCAGACTACATGCAGGGCGAGAGCTTTGCTAAACAGTTGCAGGGTCTAAGCGCGAAGGAGCTGCGCGAGGCTACGTATTATAGGTATTGGATGCACATGGGCTCCAAACATAGTAACCCTGCGCACTTTGGAGTTCGCACAAAAGATTATAAGCTGATCTTTTACTATGGTGTTGATTATGTCCCTGGAGGGCGTAACTTGTGGGGTGGTCGTAATGGATGGGTAACACCTGTGGCGTGGGAGTTCTACGACATGAAGGCTGATCCACACGAAATGCGCAATGAGTATAAGAATCCAAAGTATGCCAAGATAATCGCGGATCTGAAGGGCGAGATACTGCGTCAACGTGAAGAGCTAAACGAGGGGGACGAGAAGTATCCACACATTCAACAGATAATCGACAAACATTGGAACGATTAACATAAAAAAACATTACTAAAATGAAAAGAGAGATTATTACACTTCTACTTCTATCATGTTCGATGATGCTTAGTAGCTGCTGTGGCAGTTGCGAAAAGCCAGATATCACTTACGAGATATCGCTTGGCAAAGTACCTATGACAGCTGTATTTAAGAATGGCGACGACACTACATGGAGTGTCTGGGGAGCCTCTATGGTTAAGGACGAGGACGATCTATACCACATCTTCTATTCGCGTTGGCCTAAGAACCTAGGCTGGTCGTGGGTTGTTGATTCGGAGATTGCACACGCGACGAGTAAATCACCCTATGGACCATGGGAGTTTAGCGATGTCACGCTACCTCGTCGTGGCAAGGAGTATTGGGATGGATGGTGTACCCATAACCCAACAATTCAGAAGATTGATGGTAAATATTACCTCTATTACATGGGTAATACGGGCGATGGCGAGGTGACTTGTAAGCCCGACGAGAGGGAGAAGATCAACTGGCAACACCGCAATAATCAACGTATCGGTGTAGCCGTTGCAGAGACTCCTTATGGTCCGTGGACACGATTTGAAAAGCCACTTATTGATGTGTCGCAGGACGAAGAGGCGTACGATTGTTTGATGACTTCAAACCCATCGGTATGCCAGATGGCAGATGGTAAGATGTTGTTTGTCTACAAGGCTGTGAGTAGACGCTTGCCTGCTCCTAATGGTGGTCCTGTGGTTCACATGGTAGCTACGGCAGACTCTCCAACAGGACCTATTACCAAGCATGAAAAGTTAGCATTTTATGTTGAGGGTGAAGTATTTGGAGCCGAAGACCCATATATATGGCATTCAGATGGTAAATACCGAGCTATTGTTAAACGTATTAAGGTGAATCAAAAGCGCCGTGAGTTTTCGTTGCTGCATTATGAGTCGTTGGATGGATATGATTGGCATGAGGCACCATACGCGCAGGTTTCGGATCTGGAGATCACTTGGGAGGATGGGCAATACAACAAACTCGAACACCTTGAGCGTCCGCAAGTATTTATTGAGAATGGCGAACCTGTGTTGTTGCTATGCGCAGCCGATACCCTCGAAGGGTTCAAGAGACACTCTTTCAATGTTCAGATACCGCTGAATATCAAGAAGCATGATCTAAAGAGGGAGCAGAAATAATTCCGCCACATAAATATCTTTAACTTGATAGTAGTTCTAAGTGTCAACGCTTAGAACTACTATCGTTTTTAGGGAACTGTAAATTTGGTTTGTGGAGTAAATAGATATTAATAGCAATAAATATATTTTGTTATGAATTTTTTTACTACTTTTATCTAACTTTTATACCAAACTTACTTAAAACCAAATAAAAATGTTAAGACTAAGAACATCCATCCTGATAATGATACTCTGCTTTTTGCAGCAATTCACGGTATCGGCATCGGATCAACACAAAGAGCTAGAGTTGATAGGTAAGCGTTACGCTACCTATCTGATGAACCTATCGCCCGACGAACAGACAATAAAGGGCTACTTAAATACTTTAGATCTTGCGACGGGCGCTTGGAGTGATATAGACTACAAATGCAATATTGGCTCGGGATGGAAGTCTGTGCAGCACTCGCTGCGTACATCCCACATGGCGATGTTTTATAGGCGGTATCCAGCCGATAACAGCTCCTTTACGCACAAGCAACTATCCGACGCAATTCATGCTGCGTGGGGTTATTGGTTCCGAGTGAAGCCACTATGTACCACAAACTGGTTTCCTAATATGATCGCAATACCGCAGTTCTTTGGGTACTCATTTCTGTTGCTTCAAGATGAGATGACAGAGTATGAGCGCGAGTCTGCTGTAAGCGTTGTTATGAAGAGACCTCAAATATCAAAGACGGGTTCTAACCTCACTTATCTCGCAAACAACGTGCTTCTGCGCTCGATCCTAACGGGTGATACACAGAAGGCAAGAGAGGCTATTGATGCAATTACGAGCACTGTGTTTATCTCAGATATTGGCGAGGAGGGATATCAAGAGGATAATAGCTATATGCTTCATGGCTCTCAGCAGCAGATGGGTAACTATGGTCGCGAGGGTTTGAGTACAATGAACCTCTTTTGTAATATACTAAACAAAACATCATACGACCTTAAGCCCGAGCAGAAGACGATCTTAGCGGATTTCATAACGGGAGGTTATGGTTGGTTTATTTGGCGCGGGTATATGGATATTAACGCCTCGGGACGTCAGTATGGTCAAGATATGTTGGGGCTAAAGGGCGCGGATATACTAAACTCTGCGTCTCGTATAGCTCTTACGCTCGAAGGGAGCCAGAAAGAGGGTGTTGATGCTATGATTAATCGCAATCGTAGCGGTCAGCCTCTTAATGATTTTGTAGGGCAAAAGAGTTTCTATTGTAGCGACTGCATGACTCATAGACGTCCGCAGTGGGCGGCATCACTGAAGATGCACTCTGAGCGCGTTACTGGAGGTGAGCAGAGCATTAACGATAATCGTAAAGGTAAATACTCACCCGATGGTGCTCTATACACCTACGTTGACGGTGATGAGTATGAGAACTCGCCACTGTTTTGGAATTGGCATAAGGTGCCAGGTATCACATGTTACGACTATGAGTTCAAGGAGCCGCTGAGGATTTTTGGAGGGTCGTTAGCCAAGAACGATACCAAATTTGTTGGTACATGTACCGATGGAGTGACGGGAATATCGACAATGATACTAAACAGGGAGGGTCTGTTTGCTCGAAAATCATGGATCGCAACAGAGGATTTTGTGCTGTGTCTAGGGTGTGATATTAGTGAGGCAACGAACAGTATCCCACTGGCGACAACGATAGACCAGAAGATGCAGAGAGCACCTCTCCTTTACCTCGATGGTGGTAGTTGGAAGGAGGTTACAAAGAGTAATAAATCGACTGCAAATAGGCGATTCTATCACGATAAGACAGGCTATATAATCCTCGATAATGCGGAGGTTGTGGCACAAGTAGAGAATATAACCGAGGTGTGGTTTAATATTAGCCGAACACACGCATGTGATATACAGAGTGCCGATATGATGACCCTCTACCTTAAACACCCCAAAGCAGGTGGTGAGTATAGCTACATTATAACTCCTGCAAGGTCACGCGATGAAGTTCGTGATTTTGACACCTCAAAAATCGAAATCCTCTATAATACGGAGAAGATACAGATGGTGAAATATGATGGGTGTTACTATATCGCAGCGTATAAAAGTGGTCGATATAACCTCGATAAATCAACAAAGGTCTCTATCTCGCGTCCAGGTCTGTATATGCTCAGAGGTGAGGGCGGTGGCTGGAGTGTGACATCTCATGATCCAACAAAGGAGTTGTCGAGGAGCGAGATGAAGGAGATGGTTAAGATTCGATAGTGTTTAGCTTTATGCAGCGATCAAAATTATTTATAGTTGTGGTGCTCCTTACTTCTGTATGGAGCACATACGCTGCGACTGCGTCTGAGCACTTTGATGGGGCACAGGATGCCAAGAGTAGAGGTGTGATGGAGCGTGCGGAGCAGAACATCGAGAGGTATCGCAAGGGTGATTTCGAGATTAAGCTCATTGATGAGAAGAGCGGTCGCCCGATATCCCAAGAGGTAAAAATTGAGCTTAAGAACCACTGCTTTGACTTTGGCGTAAACCTATTTCAGGTTGAGTCGCTTAGTGGGCGCATGCGTAAAGCGGCACACGAAACGGTCAAAGATATATTTAATATGGTTGTGGTGTGTGATTATTTCTCGAAGTGGTGGTATTGGCTAACGAACAGTGAAAACAAAGAGTATATCTTTTATCCTGCACAACAAGATATGAAGTTTGCCGAGGCGAATGATACGCGAATGAGATTTCATGCTGTGTGGTATAATCTACCGACGTGGATGGATAGTTCCGCGTGGAGTGAGGATCAGATTTGGGCAATGTTAGAGGATCGCATCAAATATGTTGCGCAGAACTACGGTGATAGGGTAGATGAGTACGATGTCATCAACGAGATTATTTTTATACAAGCAAAGTTTTATAAGCCAAACCCCAACTATCCCAATTTCGCGGATCCCCAGCAGACAAAACGTGCATTTGAGTTGGCGCGCAGATACCTGCCGACGCAGAAGTTGGTTGCTCTGGAGTCGGGTATCGCCACGGTTAAAGATGGTAATTGGTTTGCGCAGGCTCTACAACAACATCGAAATATGATCGCTGCGGGTGTGGACTTTGATTATGTCGGTTACCAAGGACACTTCTATTATAAACGCCTTGACTATCGCGATGGACACGTAGATCTAGGCGCTGATTGCTTTACGATGGGGGCGATTAGCGATGGGCTTGATCTGTTAGGTGAGCTAGGGAAGCCCGTTGTTATAACTGAGTTTAATGGTCCGTCACGCTCTACATCGTCGCGAAAGGGTGGTAAAGATGATAAGGATGATAGCAATGACGATAACGATCCGTTGTGGACACTTAGTGACGACGAGAACGCAGATTGGCAGATTAACTTTTATCGTCTAGCCTTTTCAAAACCATATATTCGTCAGATAACGCGTTGGTTTATGGTCGATGAGTTGGCGGGTAGAGGTATAGATGCAGGTATGCTCGATAAGATGGGTAATAAACACGCTATATACGATAAACTGCGACACCTAATAAAGGAGGAGTGGCACACTCTCTATCGTGGTGAGAGTAGTGGTGGTGAGGTCTCTTTTCGAGGTTTCTACGGTAGGTATAGCGTCAATGTAGATGGGTATAAACCCTCCGAGGTGGAGTTAAATAGCGCGGGGGAGTACAAGGTAGTTATGAGAAGATAGACTTCGGTTTTTTTTATCGGGCAGTACTAGCTTTTGGGCATTTGTACTTCAATATAGGTGGCATGGTATTTGGGTGTATGGGTTCAATCTCCAAATATTTTAAACATCAGATGGTATGATTAAAATCTACTCTGCGCTACTTGTTTCCCTATTTTTTATTGTTGGTTGTACGCAACACGGTGATGTTGACACCACGATCTGCCCTGATGACAATCTATGCGTGGTCATAGATTTCGAACAACAGACCAAAGGCGTATTGGTTGGTAGCCTAGAGACGATGGGCTCTATTGGAGTCTATTGTGCCTATACACAAGATGCCGACTGGTCGGAGCAGACGCAGTTTGGAAAGATGTATAACGAGCGGCTGGACTACGATGCGGATCTTATGGAGTGGGTGTATGATAGTGATGATATACCAACATGGGGGCACACTTCGTTTGTCGATAAATATACCTTTATGGGGTACTCGCCATTCGGTGATGATGATAATAATATCACTTCGGAGATTCTAAATGGCGATCTGATAGTGGAGTATGTCGTGCCTAATAAATGTACGCAGCAGCCCGATCTTATGATGGCTATACCGCGTAAAAATATCTATCCTCAAGTCAGTGGAGCTGTCACGCTCAATTTTAAACACACTCTTGCCGCTATTGGATTTAGTGTTAAGGGTGTCGACACGGAGATCGTTAAACGTGTGACGGTTAAAGGCGTTGTTGCAAGTGGTAAGGTCTCTATCTCTGATAGCGGTGTGGTGTCATGGGACCTTGGCTCGCGAACAGATGTGAGTTATAGCGCAAAAATAGATCGAGACGTTGAGCCAAATGTGGACACTGCCCAAGAGTTAACTCTTAGTAATGGGTACCTTATGATGATACCTCAGGAGTGCAGCGATGTAGAGCTAGAGGTGACTATATACGACACTGAGAGTGAAAGTACTACGACTAAGACATTTTCGCTGGGTGCCGAGGATCAATGGGTGTGTGGCAAAATATATAACTATACATTTGTTTTGAGCGATTATGATTACACAATTGAAGGCACCTCAAACTGTTATATGTTGCACCCTGATGGTTGCGATCAGGAGTTTTATATCCCCGTAGAGGGGCGAATAAACACCTTTTGGCGTGACTATGTCGATGATAATAATACCTACGAAAATATGCTATCTTCGACAGATGAGTGGGAAGCGGAACTGTTGTGGAGTGACTTTAATGGTAACACAACGGGCTTTAAAGTTGAACGTGTAACGAGCGGGTTCTCTTCAAACGATAGCGTTACGCCCTTTAGTGAGCCTAACTTCACAACCCCTGGGGCTAGATCAGCCATGAAGATCACACTCCCGTCCAATATAAGCGAGGGTAATTTCTTGGTTGCTGTATCTTTTGGTGGTCGGATATTGTGGTCGTGGCATTTGTGGGTGACAGAGTATAATCCCGATCTAATAGCGGCAAATAGTAGCGCCACGCAGGGGAAATATGTCTATACGTACGATAGCGTTGAGGGTGAAGTGCATCGCTATGACACTGATGGTCTGTGGTCTACATTGTACAATAATAGTTTTATTATGGATAGAAATCTAGGGGCACGAGATAGTGACTATGCACCTAATCGTGATGGTGTCTTACACTACCAATTTGGACGTAAGGATCCATTCCCAGCCTCTAGTTCGCTGAGTCCCAGTATAGTGGATGATTGTGTTTCGTTTGCTACATCGGTACAAAATCCGACCTCATTCTATATACGAAAGACAGAAGAGTATAGCTGGAGCCAAGAGGGGTTAGAGATGGGCAGTAAATATCTGTGGTTCGATAAGAGTGTAGTAAATGACCCTAACGCTTCGGGTAAGTCAATCTTCGATCCATCACCTTTAGGGTGGCGAGTACCTCGTTACAGAACCTTTGAAGCTATGAATTATGGAAATTGTGAGTATGACTCCCGAGATAATATATTGTTGTATAATAGTGCTGTAAAGCTACCAATGACGGGTTATCGAAGTAATAAAGTAGGTAGTGTAAATGATTATGGCGATCAAGGAAATATACGCGTATCAACACAGATCAATAGCTCTTCGGCTTATAACTTTGTCTATAATCCGTATGTTTATGATACCAATAATACTCTAGCCGATGGCTTCTGTGTTCGCTGTATCGAGGAGTAGAGGGAAGTAAAGAGAGGTGAGAAGCTAGCAAGTGCCTATTATCTCTATATGCGTAGGCGATAACCTGAGTTTTAGATAATAGACGTTAAGTGTTGTTCTTACACGAAAATATATTACCTTTGTAGTAACATATTTCTAAATCAACCTAAAATGAATAAATTATTACTATCATGCGCACCTCTAGCGACACTAGCGGTATGCAGTGTTATGTCACAAGAGCGCCCCAATATTTTGTGGATCATCACCGACGACCATCGAGCTGATGCTTTGGCGTGCTACAACCGCGCAACAACAGGCAAGAGCGAAAGCGCTCTAGGCTACGTAAGCTCTCCCGAGCTAGATAAACTAGCCAGTGAGGGTGTTCTCTTTACTCAATCGTACTGTAATAGCCCAGGAAGTGCCCCTTCGCGCACATCTATGATTACGGGCATGTACCCCCACCACAGAGGCGTCTATGGCTTTGAGTACTATCACGAAGGTCCAGACTTCACGCCTCAAACACTCCCAGGGTACCTTCGCGAAGCTGGATATCAGACTGTTGGTATGGGTAAGCTGGGTGTTCGCCTTAAGAAGCACCTAGGCAACGGAAAGACTCAATTTGGATATAATCCATACTCTCTATTCTTCGATACGAAGGATCACCAAAAGCATGGCGAGACAGATCAATACGCAGAGACTATATGGGCGGGCGAGAAGGCTGGCTCGATAGCTAATTACGACTATCCATCTGGTGAGCGATTCTCATTCTACACCTCCCACAAAAGCACGGGCAAACAGACAAAGGAGGATATTAAAAAGATGAACGAGTTCAATAAGCGTCAAGATATTCTCACTGCGTATGTCGGATCGGGCATACTTGGAGGTGTCTCGCCTCAGCCCGCAACACACACCACAGATGGAGCTATAAACCGCGAAGTTAAGGGCTTCCTCGCAAGTGCCGACAAACAATATGCTGCACTCACGCGAAAGACTGTTGATGGTCCTAAAAGTGATCAACCTCTGTTTCTTTACTTAGGTTTCCACTTCCCTCATACACCAGTTCTGCCATCTCAATCGTTCCGCGACAAGTTCAAGGATAAAGTCTATAATGCACCAAAATTCGATCAAGAGGAGTGGAGTAAGATGCCTCAGCAGATGAAGGTATGGCAGTCAAAGAGCAAAGCCAATGAGTTGAGCGCTAAGGATCAGCAAAAGTTTATCCGTGACTACTACGCTTTTTGTGCTATGGGTGATTCACTGCTTGGCGCATCGGTTAGAGAGTTTAAAGAGTACTGCAAGCGCAACAATGACGAGTATATGATCTTGATTGTTTGTGGTGACCATGCGTGGCACCTCGGAGAGCAAGGCTCGTGTAATAAATTCGCCCCTTACAAGCAGTCAAACCATACGGCAGTTATCGCCATCTCGTCGGATAAGGAGAAGTTCCCAGCGGGAAAGGTAGTAAATGATTTTGTTGAACATGTCGATTTTGCGCCGAGCATCCTCGCAGCAGCAGGTTTTGATGTCTCAAAGAGTGAGTTCGACCACCTTGATGGTTATGACCTCTCTAGGGTAACCTCTGGCGAGGCCATCAAGCGAGATTATGTCCTTGGTGAGATCAATCACGTCTGTGGTCCACACGCCTTTATTAGAACCGATGATTTTGTCTTTGGTATGCGCAACCGCAAAAATGGCGGTATTCCAGCCAAAGATCAGAGCACTGACCCTAATGTTGAGATGCGTTGGGCGCTAGATGCACCGCTCGAAGATGTAGACCCAGTACTTCACGACCTTAGAGTCGACCCTTTTGAGCGAAATAACGTAGCCTTAGACCCACAATACCGCGAATTGGCTGAGTACCTACGCAAGAAGTTGGCAACTATCGTTCTTGGTGATGGGCGTATCGAGGTTGACTGGAAGGCCGCCAATAGCTATAAACGTTCGACATTCGCGTTAGGAGCAGATGATAAGAAGTTAGAGATACCTGCGTCGATAATACCTAAAACTAAAAAATAAGATGAAAAGAGTTTTTATTACCCTATCCTGCACGCTACTGCTAGGTATAGTTTTTGCACAGCCCAAAGCAAAGCTAGACAAAAAGGTTAGTGACGAATTTAACTCTAAAGAGATAAATTTTGATCGATGGGTTGGTTCACCTAGCTGGGGACCATGGTCGTGGGATGAGTCAAATGTCTACCAAAAAGACGGCTCGCTACGCATTAGGATGACCTACGATCCACACACGCGCGGAGGCAAGGAGCTTTACTATAAATCGGGTATCTTAAAGACGCGCAAGACCATGTGTTACGGCTATTTTGAGGCGCGTATTAAGGGTAACCACACTTTCCCTGGGACATGTCCTGCTTTTTGGTTAGCAAGCCACAAGCAACGTAAGGTGATAGGTGCTGACACGGTAACTTATAGCGAGATTGATATTGTCGAGATGCAGCAGATGAACTGGGCTGATATCAAAGATGGAGCATCGGGGGTCAATACTATTGACTGTAACCTCCACATGAAGAAGCTAGAGAATGGCAAGGATGTTTGGCGCCGTCCTAATGGTTACCCCAAAGAGTGCAAGGGAGAGTGGAAAGCACCTTGGGATCCACGAGATGACTACCATGTTTATGGTGTTGAGAACCGCCCAGACTCGATTATTTGGTATGTTGATAATAAACGTGTAGTAGCTAAACCAAATCTTTATTGGCACCTACCCATGGAGCTGATCTTATCAATGGGTCTGCGCCATCCGCACATTAAATATGTCAATGGTGATCGTCAATCTGTCAAAGAGAAGGCTACGGCAGAGGGCTTCCCAACAGAGATGTTAGTCGACTGGGTACGTGTTTGGGATAAACGTTACTTCTAAGAGTAAAAACAAAAGATAACCGCATTAAGAACTTACTTCTTATGCGGTTATCTCACTTACAAACCTAACAACTAAACAACCTTTTATAACATTAATTCAGATGGTATCTTAGGCATTGCACCATGACACGTACACACATAAGCTGAGACACGAACGGCACGCATATGAGCTAAACGAACATCCAAACCATTAAGAATTGAGACAATAAATGTAGCAGTAAAAGAGTCTCCAGCACCTACCGTATCAGCAACTTCAACCTTTGGGGTCGCTACAAATGATACATTTCCAGGTGTGAACACATAACTACCATTTACTCCACAAGTCAAGATCAATATCTCAAGGTTATACTTCGCAAGCAAGATCCAACACTTATCTTGTAGATCAATACCTGGATAACCAAACATACGACTTATAGCAACCAACTCTTCGTCGTTTATTTTTAGGATATTACACCACTCAATGGAGTTACATATTGTCTCCTTTGTATAAAAACCCTGTCGAAGGTTAATATCAAAGACTTTATAACGTCCAGGCTCATTGGGCATAGCGTTCAAAAAGCGATTTACGGTGTCACGGGTAACCACACTACGTTGCGCCAAGGATCCAAAACAGACCACTTGAGTCTGCTGAGCTAGACTCTCCAACTCTGGCGTAAAGGGGATATTATCCCACGCTACACCCTCGCGGATCTCATACATAGGCACACCATTGGGATCAAGCTCCACACCGACAGTACCTGTTGAGTAGGGGACCTTCTCAATTAGGTACTTCAGTCCATTCTCATCAAATCGCTCTAAAAGCTCTTCTCCCAACTTATCATCTCCAACAGCACTCACCACCCTTGAATCATAACCAAATTGTGAGATGTGGTATGCAAAATTTGCAGGCGCGCCACCAATTTTTCGCCCCTCAGGTAGCACGTCCCATAGTGCCTCACCTAAACCAACAATATATTTTTTCATTACTCTATATTTTTATTTTTTGAACCAATCAATGCATAATACAATATAACACACTCGCACACGATAACAATAAACCATGTCCACTGCCACGAACCTATTGCGTCGGCTAGCGTGCCCTGAATTAGAGGGAACACAGCACCTCCAAATACGCCCATCATAAATAGTCCTGAAGCCTTTGATGTTAGCTCCTTAAGTCCATCGACAGCAAGTGTGAAGATGGCGCCCCACATAATCGAGTGACAGAGACCAACAGAGATCAACACCCATAGATTTTGTGTAAAGATGGCAATAAAAGTTAATATAATTGCCATAATAGCGGTGAAAGTTAGCTGCGCGCGAGCCGAAACATTACTCACAAAACTCGACAACGTACGACCTACCATCAAACCACCCCAATAGAGAGTTGCAAGTAGAGCAGGAATACCAAGCTCAATGTCTCCAATGGTAATATTATTCAACCCAAAAAACGACAATTGATGTCCACTCTCAATAAGCTCCATAGCGTAAAGATTGACATTTACACCAATACACACCTCGCCTCCGACGTAGAAGAAGATAGCAACCAATCCTAGAGTCAAGTGTCGGTAAGACCATATACTACGCGTGGGTTTATCGCTTTCGGTGCTAAACGTACCTTCGATGTTTGGAAGGTGTAGTCGATATGTAACCAGTGCGACAATCGAGATAAATATTGTCATTACAATGAGTGGCGTAATGAGTAGCTCTGCCGTTACACTCTGCGCTGCAACACCTGCAAACATCACACCTGTTACAAAGAACGGGGCGATCATCGTACCAAAGGAGTTTATTGCACACACAATGCTCATTCTCTGTACGGGCTGAGTGCCAGGTAGGTCGTAAGCGTTAATGTATGGATTGATCACGACCTGTAAAATAGCCGCCGAAGTACCCATTAAGAAACATCCCACAAGGAAGATGAAATATCCGTAAGGTATATAATCGGCACCTATCATTATCCCCGTTTGGCTATAATTAGTGGCTACGTACGATGATATTAGGTAGAATATCAACCCCGCAATCATAAACAACAACGCGCGCATAAGGGTTCTTTTATATCCTACCGTATCAATCCAACGTCCTCCAGCTTGACTATTTAGAAGGTAGCCCAAGAAGAAGAAAAATGGGATAAGCGTAATGAGCGTATTACGTAGCGCCTCTACTTGTGAAAGCAGAGCTATTTGTAGAGGTGCTTGAAACTGACCATTTACCGTTGTGAGGAATCCCACAATAAAATAGATAAAGGTGAGTATAATAAATGGAGCTAGTCCATATTTGGTTTTTGGTTTCATATGCCTTAGGTTTTGTAGAGGAGATTAAATTATCTCCTCTAAAGTTGCCATTGCTCCCTGTTCCTTGATCTTTGCGACAAACGCAAGGTATAGATCAATAAAAGCTTTGTTTGTCGAGAAGTTTACGCCGCTAAATGGTGAAGCACTCAAGAATAGCGCAGCCTCATCACTTGCGATAATTTCGTAATCTGACTCTGTAAGCCATGGCTCAAATAGATCATAAGTGATACCGCGGTCATCGGTCAAATACTTTAAGTAGTGGCGATATACAGCGACTAAATATGCGATACGAGTTGTATCATCTCCACCCTCCAACATCTTCTCGGCGATAGGTAGCACATAGACTGGGAATTTAGATGCACCATCACCACACAAACGTGCTATTTGGTCGCTTACCGCCTTATTAGCAAAACGCTCGATAAGGGTATTTTTGTATAGCTCGAGATCAGTATTTTTTGGAGCTGGGACATAAGGTGTTACGTCGAGGTTCATGAAATCGCGCACAAACTTAATAATACGGTCATCACGCATAGCGGCATCAACATCGCGATATCCACTCACAAATGATGGGTAGCTGAGTAGTGTGTGTGACGCATTCAGAAGTGAAAGCTTCATCTTCTCGTATGGTGATACATCGTCAGTAAACTCTACACCGACACTCTCCCATGCAGGACGTCCTGCTGCAAAATTATCCTCAACTACCCACTGAATGAAATCCTCGCAATAGACGGGAGCTGCATCCTTATCTTCGAGTGTAAGGTTGATTCTCTCGATATCGGCAGGTGTTGTAGCAGGTGTGATACGGTCAACCATGCTATTAGGGAATGTAACATTAGACTCAACCCACTGTGCCAGTGAGGGGTCTTGCTTAGCGAAAAATGCTGTGAATACGCCTTTGCAGATGTTACCGTTGTGTTGAAGATTGTCGCATGAGAGGATTGTTACAGCTCCTGCACCTGCGGCAATACGACGGCGTAGACCCTCTGCGATAATTCCAAAGACGCTCTTTGGTGCCGAAGGATTCTCCATATCGTAGATGATATGCTCGCTATCGAAGATAAACTCGCCGCTCTTTTTATCTGTGTTATAGCCACCCTCGGTAATAGTGAGAGAGATAATCTTGATTGCAGGATCTGCTACTTTATTGATGATGGCTTCACGATCCACACCGCTCCAAAGCAGCTCTACGAGTGAGCCGATCCACTCCACTGAGTTTTTGCCATCACGTCCACAAATGCTCAACGAATATACTCCATCTTGACTCTTAAGTGCTCTATATAGTGTCTCGTCCTGTGGCATTATCATTGCGCCACATACACCCCATTGCGATTGAGACTGATCTGCGAGCAGAGTATTGGTGTAGCTTTGAAGATGTGCGCGGTGAAAATTACCAACGCCAAAGTGTAGAATACCAGCCGAAATTTGTGATCTGTCGTAGTTGGAAATTGAAGTTTTCATAGTTTAATAATTTTAAAGGTTTTAGTTTTCTTTAACACAAAACTAACATATCGAGATACTATCGTGCAACATATTTGTAACATTTATAACCTGCAAACGTTTTCGCAAACGTTCCCAAAATCTGCAAACGATTGAAAATACTTTTATATAACAAATAAAATACCTATCTTTGTTAATAAGGCATTAAACTATGAAAAGAGTAACCATAAAGGATATAGCCTCACACCTTGCCATCTCGGTATCTACGGTGTCGCGAGCACTGAGTGGGGATAAGAATATTCGTCGTGAAACGCGCGAAAGCGTAGAGGCTGTAGCTAAAAAGTTGGGGTATAAACCTAACCCCGTAGCGACAAGCCTTAAGTTTGGACGCACTTCGACAGTGGGCGTTATCGTCCCCGAGATGGTCACCCCCTTTGCGAGCAAAGTTATAGGGGGTATTCAAGAGGTTCTAAACACGAAGGGTATCAAGGTTATTATAGCTGAGTCTAATGAGTCATGGGAGCGTGAGCGCGAGAACCTCGCCACTATGGAGCGCTTTATGGTAGATGGTATCATCGTTAGCCTATGTGACTATAAGCGCAATAAAGAGGTGTATGAGAGGCTCGCGAATCATGGTATGCCGATGGTCTTTTTTGATCGTATACCTCACAATATGGACGTATCACAGGTTATTGTTGATGACTATATAAAATCGCTGTTTTTAGTTGAACATCTAATACGTTCAGGTAGACGCAGAATCGCACATATACAGGGAGCTAAACACATATATAATTCACACGAGCGAGCGCGAGGCTATCGCGACGCACTAAATAAGTTTCACCTCTCTCTGGATACTTCTCTTGTTATTGAGGCTTCGTTGGGCTTCAACGACGGTGAAGATGCCGTCGAGCAGTTAATAGAGCGCGGTGTGGATTTTGATGCCGTATTTGCTTTTACCGACACCCTCGCTATCGGCGCTCTTAACCGCCTGCGTCGCGCAGGACTCGATGTGCCCAAAGATGTCGCTGTTGCTAGCTTCTCGGGCACCGTGCTCTCGACTATTGTCCACCCTCAGCTAACCACCGTAGAGCCGCCGCTTCACGAGATGGGTCGGGAGGCTGCGCTATTAATCCTTGAGCGAATAGAGAACCCCTCAGCACCAATACGCTCGATTGTTCTTGACGCACAGATGCAAGTGCGCGAATCTACCATAATGTGAGTTGATCTACATCATTAGGTTATCGATGATAATATCGAACTTAAACAGATTCTTACTGTTGGATTGAATAGCGAGAATTCAAGATTTTTAAATTTCGTTGTAAAAATTTGTAACCACGAGGGGGATCAGCCCCTCGTGGTTTAGTTTTGTCTGCTTCTCCTCATTGCGGGCGTAGCGCGCAATGATGGCAGTGCGGACTACTCTTTTATTGAGCGTACAGGTTGTGCAGTTGCTGTATAAGTGGTCGAATCTTTATATGCGTACCATTTACTGAAGTACAAGCGGTAACTGTAAGCATTTTTAGCACTATATGAAGTTGCACTCCAGGTGTGACCATTGGTGCCATAGTTACTCATCTTACCTGTAGTGCCTATGCGGCAGCCATAAGTAGGGAAGAAGATACCGTTCGTACCAATAGCCCCCGCACCACTAATTGCATCCCAACTATAGCCACTTGCATAATATTTATCATCACCATCATCTTCTGTCATAAAATTAAAAGCATTACTCCAAGTGGTGGCAGAGGTTGAGCCTGGAACCATAAATCCAAGAGGTGAAGGATCATAGATAGATTTAGTTTGTCCATACTCTGAATTAGTTACACTTGCAAGTTTCGCATCACGCCAATGGTGCTCTCTATATTGGTCATTTGTAGCGCTACTTCCACACCAATCATAAGCAGAATCAGTGATACTTACGAAGAAGTAATCGGGTGCTTTTACCGCATCTGCAATAGTCGTAGCTGTAGTTATAGTTATTATATCACTAGGGACTGTAGCAGTTGTAATAGCTCCAGAGTCGTCAGTCACTACTTTTAGTGGATCCTTACGTCCCCATTGGTAGTATATAGTACCCACTCCATCTGAGGCGTAAGCTGTACTTCTTGCACCGACGTTTCTGTCCATCCATGTAAGTACTACGCCATTTGAGTCTATATCGTATGTTGTGCCGTTAGTCTGAGTGTATGGGTTATAATCGGTAATCCATAGGTGCCAGCTCCAAACGATAGTATCGCCCTTCTTCACTGCAACAACCATATTACCCTCATAAGAGAAATCATCGGCAAACTCTACCTGCATTGCGTACGCGTCGTCTGTTCCTGCAACCTTAGTGAAGGTGATCTGATCGTCGTAGTTCGCAAGGTCAAAGTCGTTCCATAGAGGAGTGATCGTGTAGGTGTCGTTTGTTGTCCAATCGGTGTCGATCTCAAGAGTGCTATCACTACCATAATCTGCGTCACCCCAGTATGTGTTGATTCTGCTACCAACTGGTATGATGTATATGCTATAATCGTCCGTAGGGTCAACCATATAGCAGTTTGATAGCTTTAGTGTGCTATTTGACTCTCCCAATAGTGAATTTACAGTAGCCATATCGGAGTAGTCCAATGGTTGTGGCGCTGTATACTCTCCTGCTGTAAGGTCGTCGTCATCCTCGTCGCCATCACCCCAGTCGCTGATTGTTGGGCTTGAGATGGTTACCTCTGTGCGGTTGAGTGTTGCTTTGTAGATATATTCGTTGCCAACAGTGAACGCCGAGGTTGTGAGCGCCACCGAGAATGTACCATAAGAGGTAGTGGTGAAGTATAGCGTCGCACCGCTCAAAGTTTGAGGTATCACGATTGCTTCGGCGGATGTGCCAGTAGCGTCGGTTAAGAGTGTGATATCTGCTGCTGCGCCAAAGTTGCTAACACCATCTGAAGTGAGGTCGAAATCGGCTGTTGCAGCTGTTCCACCTAGGGTTATAGCGAGACCCGCAAGGTCGGCAGTCTCCAAACCCTCACCCGCCTCGATGGTAAGCACAACTCTCGACAGCTTGTGGTCGAAGGTCATAATTACGGCACTCGAACTCTTTGCTTGGCTTGTGACGCTTGCGCTCATAAGGTCGATATCTCCTTGGTCGCTCTGCGTGGTGACATCCACGGGGTATGCTGTAATATCAAAATCTGAGGCGTTAGAGTATGGGTAGTACGCCAAAAAGTCCACCGTACCCACTGCAGGGAAGTATAGCGGAGTGGTAGATGAGAAGTCTCCGTTAGTTGTTGTCGTGATGTAGGGCACATTGCTGCCTAGATCGTAATCAGTAGAGCCACCATTGGTAGTCATGTAGACACCAATAGCGTCGCCAGTATCCCAAGTGTTACCAACGGTACGTGTTGCGATAGAGGAGCTAATACGCACCTCTGCATCGGTTGTTGAGAGTGATGACTCATCACTCTTCGAGCAGCTCACCAAGGCTACCAATGCTAAGGCTGATAAAATTAATTTTTTCATGTTAGTTATGTTATTTATTAGTTATTTAATTAAAAGTTGTCTCCACATAGTCGTCAGCGTCAAGCGATTCACTCTCACCTGTACCCCAAGGGTTGATTGTTGCGCCCTCGATCTTCACTGCGGTGCGGCTTACCGAGATGGTGTAGGCGTGCTCGTCACCCGAAGTGAATGTAGCGCCACTTGCTGTTGCGTAGAAATCGCCATAGCCCGCAACTGTGATGGTGAATGTCACATCTGCTGTTTGTGGCACTACTATAAATGTTGCTTCGCTGCTTGAAGCTGTGAGGCTCAAAGCAGTTGCATCGCCACTTAAAGAGTAGGTCGCTGTGGGTACTTCATTAGTTGTGTCGTAGTCCACTGTGGCTGTTGCTGCCACCTGTATGCCAGATACTTTTATAGTCGCTGAGGCTAGCTCCGCGGCTGTCAAACCACCATCTTCGGCAGGGGTCAGGGTGACCTTTAGCTGCGAGAGTAGGTGGTAGAACGTCAGTGCCAACGCTGTCTTGCTCTTTGCGACACCGACCATCTTTGCCGACATAAAGTCGATTGCTGTGAGGTCCGACTGGTCGCTAACATCCACTGAGTAGGTTGTAAGGGCTGCACTCTCGCTGTATGGGTAGTGCGCCACGATATCTACATTTCCCGATTGTGGGTAGTAGAGGTCGGTGAAATCTGAGTGCACCGAGAACTCTGCCGTTGAGGATGTTGAGAGTGTTGTGTACTTCGTGTTGTGTGCGCCAACAGCTGTTTCTGTTCCTGTGGTGCTCATAAAGACACCGATCGCATCATTCTCTTCCCATGTTGTGCCACTTGCACGAGTTGAGATACCCGATGAGATGCGTAGCTCGCCGTCCCAGTTGTCTGTGGTTGAATCTTCTGTCTTTGCGCAGCTCGCCAATATTGCAATAGCTGCGATTGCTGAAATAACCTTGTTCATATTGTATAATTTATAATTTACATCTATTCTGCTGTTCCTGAGTTGCTTGCGCCATCGCCCCAGCCGCTGATTGTTGCGCCCGACACGACAAGACCTGTTTTGGTTACGGTGATCTCGTAGTTGTGCTCGCTGCCTTGAGTAAACGCTATGCTTGAAGTGTCCCAAATATAGTCGTCACCATCGAGTGTAAAGACAATTGTGCTACCAGCTACGGACGCGGTTGGGATAAGGATCGCCTCAGCTGTTGAGCCATCTGCTGCGCTTACCGCTGTGATGTCGGCTACGTCGCCCTCTGAGCTGATTACACTTGTGTAGAGATTGTACTTAGCAGTCGTATATTGACCTTTGATAGTGGTTGTAATACCCGCTAAATCATCAATTCCAACACCTGCGACGAGGGTTACCGTGAGCTTTGATAGTTGGTGTGTGAAAGCCTCATCGCCCGAGAATGTAACGGTCGGTGATCTCTTTGTTTTGGCTGCTGCCTTGGCTGCTACAATATCAATACGCGAGAATGATTGTGTGGCAACGTTTACCGCTAGGTTATCATCAGCATCGAGTGCCGCATAGGGATAGTAAGCGTAAAAGTCTACCTCCGAGCCATCTACGGGGAAGTAGATAACCGTGTCGTCGGGGGTGAATGTGCCACTTGTGCCTGCTGCGCTCACTGTGTAGGGCACGTTGTAGTAGTCGCCACCAGTAAGTGTTGTGGTGGTGGTTTGAACCATCGAGATACCGATTTTGTCGTTCGTCTCCCACGCGTTGTCTGCCACACGAGAGATTGATGCCGAGGAGAATGTCGCTGCGACGGGATCGGTCGATGGTGTTTCGCTTGTCGAGTTCTCTTTTGCGCAACTCGCCATAGCGAGGATGGCGAGGGCTGCAAGGATTGATTTCTTCATTTTATTTTTGTATTTTAATTTTCGTTAATCATTTACTACCTGCCAACTTAGAATTGGGTAGCCTGAGTTGATGCCACCCGTATCTGCTGCCCACGCGGTGCCGCCACCTACGGTTATTAGGTAGTATAGCAGTGTGCCGTCTGTCGCTGCATCACCTTGCATATTAGCTGTTGTTAGTCCGCAGTAGTTTGTGCCATCATCGCTACCCTCCATTGCACCTACTGGGGTGTAAGTCGAAGAGTCGCCATCACCATTATCCACCGTCGTCGTATCATAGTAGCAATAACTTACAGTGCCACTTTCATTGTACCCTACAACACCTCCAAGATTGGTATCACTTGCCGAGCTAACCGAACCGCAAGAGTAACACGAGGTGATAGAAGAATATTCAGAAGAATATCCCATTACGCCGCCGACATAGGCACCATTATCCGTAGCTGTAACATCTCCTATGTTGTAGCACGAAGATATAGAAGAAGAAGTAGAAGCAGAAGATCCCACTACACCGCCGACTTTAGCATAGCTACCCGTAGCCGTAATATCTCCTGTGTTGTAGCACGAGGTGACAGAAGAAGAAGAAAAAGAACATCCCACTACACCGCCGACAGAGGTATTACCATTCGTAGCCGTAACATCTCCTGTGTTGTAGCACGAGGTGACAGAAGAAAAAGATTCAGAAATTCCCACTACACCGCCGACCCAGGCTTCACTACCCGTAGCCGTAACATCTCCCGTGTTGTAGCACGAGGTGATAGAAGAAGAATAATGAGACCATCCCACTACGCCGCCGACATAACTGCTTCCCGTAACACTACCATCAACGCCGATATTCTTGATCGTGCCCCCATATACATATCCAAAGAGACCTTGACAGTTGGAGTCGGTGTTGATATATAGCCCACTCACTAAGCAGCCTCCACCATCGAAGGTGCCTGTGTATGGGGCTGAATCAGCTGAACTAGTAAAATTATATGCTCCTATTGGAGTCCAATTATCACCACCCTCATAGCAAACTGTTGAGAGGTCGATGTTTTTCATCAGTGTGCCGTTGATGCTGGTGCTTCCGCCATTCACTAAGCTGGCAAACTCAAAGAGTCCCGTGGCGGTGTAGATGAAGTAGTCGTCACCATCGCTAGTGATATCCACCTGCTCGCCCACGGTAATATCATACTCATACGAGCTGCTGCTCTCCCACGCTTCGGTGGTGATGCTCTTGACAAATGTGTTGCCTTGGGCATTGATCCAGAGCTTTACGTTGCCTGCGACCGCCTCCATTGGGGGAAGGTAGGCGGTGATGGTGTTGTCGCTCTTTATGCTGAGGGCGATGTCGGCTGTCGACTCATCATCGAACGCGAACCCTCCGCTCTCGATGTCGAAAGTAGCTTTGGCGTTTGCCCCCGTGAGCCACGCTGTTGCGCTATCCAACGATGTTACATCTACGCCACCTGCGGTGAGCGAAAACTGCACCTTGGCGTACTTGTGCGCGAATTGAAGCGCCACCGACGTATTGTTCGTGGTCGCTGTTGCCCACAAGAGGGGTTCGCTCTGGTCTGAGGTGCGGTCGATCTCTATTGTGGTTGCCTTGCCCAGCGTCGAGTCGTATGGGTGGTAGGCGTAGTAGCTTCTCTCTCCCGAGGGGAGGGTGTAGAGGAGTGTCTCGCTCTTGTTCGCCAACGCCCCTGTCGCTGTGTCGGAGATCGTAAATAGGAGGTTATCCTCTCCCGTTTGGTCGGTGTAGATTCCCACCTCGTCATCTGATCCCCACGCACAATCGTTGTCGCTCGCCACACGGGTTATATCCCCTGCGAAGAGGCTGACAACTCCATCTGATGTCGTGTTGCTTATTGTCTCATCTTTGGCACAGCCGATAGCAGTGAGGGCTATACCTATACATAATAGTATCTTTTTCATAATCATTAATCATTATCTACTACTGTTATTGACTTGAAGGTTGTGGAGATAGTCTCCTCCTCACCATAATATTTCAATGTATTTCCATCTACAGATACGGTAGTTGACTCATTTGAAATCTTGATTGTGAGGTCAACGTTTGTCTCTGTATCTATTTCATAAAACGCAAATTCTCCAATCGAGATGATACCATTACCTGAGCTACCGAGGTCAAGAGTGGTGAGGGCGGTGCAGCTATGAAACGCACACATTCCAATCTCCGTAGCACTTGGCAACGAAATCGAGGTGAGCTTAGAGCAGGTGTAAAACGCACTCATTCCAATCTTCGTAGCACTTGGTAACGAAATCGAGGTGAGGTAACTACAGCTGTTAAATGCATCCGCTCCAATCTCCGTAGCACTTGGCAACGAAATCGAGGTGAGGGCGCTGCAGTTATAAAACGCATACTGTCCAATAGTCACAGCACTTGGCAATGAAATTGAGGTGAGGACGGTCCAACCGAAAAACGCCTCCTGCACCAGCGACTCAAGATTTGAGAATACTATGGTGATTTCTTTACCATCGTTATATGCAGTTGCCAAGGCACTCTTTAAGCCACTGAAATAAGAATCTTTGGTTGCCTCTGTATCAGATATATACCAAGTAGTATCGGGAGTTGGGTAGTAAGAGGACGTGAACTTACTTAGCGTCCAGTAGGTCATACTTGGGTCTGTTCCGATGTTTAGCGATGGGTAGGCGGCAGCAGCATCACCATCCCCAACAAGATTCTTCGAAGTGTCGTATATCCATCCGCAGGCTTGGGTAGCATCTGGGTTATCCTTGTTATATGCGTAGGCATTGTCGTTGAGGGTTGTTGCAAAGTCCTCGCATTGCATCTCGGTGGTGGACATAGGTATGGTGGTTGAACTATTGCTACCACCTCCAATTCCATCACCACTGTAAATTGTAGAATTCCAGTAGCAGCTGGTGAGGGTGCCGCCGTTTACTCCAACCACACCGCCAACTTCAGGACTAGAACCATTCACATTACCACTTATATTACCCGTGTTGTAGCAGTTGGTGAGGGCACCGCCATTGTTATATCCGACCACACCACCAGCATAACGACTACCACTCACAGTGCCAGTGTTGTAGCAGTTGGTGAGGGTGCCATAGTTATATCCGACCACACCGCCAACAGATTCACCATCACTTACATCACCCGTATTGTAGCAGTTGGTGAGGGCACCGCCATTGTTATATCCGACCACACCGCCAGCGATCGTACCAGCCACATCACCATTTACTCCAAGGTTAGAGATCTCAGCGCCACTAACTGTATAACCAAAGAGTCCTGCGCAGTCGCTACCCGACACATACAACCCCTCGACTAGGTAGCCTCCGCCATCAAATTTACCAGAGTATTGGTTGGTGTCATCTCCTATCGGAGTCCAACTAACATTATCGCTACCATCACTACTCTCGTAGCAAATTTTCGATAGATCAATATCATTCATCAGCTGACCTTTGATAGAGGTCTGTGCTGTGGTTATGTTTTTGAAGTAGTCATCGCCACCCGAAGTTACTTCGCCCTCATTAGGCATACCTGAGCCATTGACCAGACTCGCAAAGACCTTAAGTCCCAAGCCCGTATAGATTTGGTAGGTTCCACTATTATAGATAATATCGTAGACAGTGTTGTCGTAGAGTGGCGCGCCGTAGAAGAGGAGCAACGGATAGCCTCCATCGTTGTACTCCCAAGTGCAAGCTGTAGTATAAACAGAGGTAGGGTTATAGGTGTCGTTATATGTCCAAGCGCCATTATTGATTATTGTTGCAAAGACCTCCGATTTGAGGTATTGCTCCTCGCAGACATTGCCTGTGATACCGCCAGAAGATGCATTCTCCCCGACTTGCCCGATAGAGTAGGTAGTAGTATTCAGACAGAAACTACCTTTGATCAGTGGATCACTCTCGTTTACTGTGATATTGTACCCGACAACACCACCAATTCGAGGGTCTGTCGTGTTATCCAGAGTTACATATCCTACGCTATAGCAGTAGCCTACGTATCCCGCAGATCCATTCTGTCCTACGATACCACCAACATTATTTATTGTACCGTGTATATTGCCATGGTTGTAGCAGTTAACAACTTTGCCAGTATCGTAATTGTATCCTACGACACCTCCAACATTGGTGTCGCCCGTGACATTAACTTCGCTATAGCAGTTGAAGATATTACCATAGTTGTTAGCGGCGATACCTGCTGTCTGGGATGCTTCACCGTCGGCACAACCAGTCACCTCACCCGAAACACCAAGATTGCAGACTACGCCACCCTCGGCTACCCATCCAAAGAGAGCTTGCTGGCTAGTTGCGTTGATATATAGATTCGAGATCTTGTGACCACC
>JBCQVD010000119.1:0-5110 GCA_047173405.1 Rikenellaceae bacterium | reverse complement strand
CCGATAATATAGGACACTACGGTCTGGCATTCCCATACTACACCCACTTCACGTCACCTATTCGGCGCTACCCTGACATGATGGTACACCGCCTCTTGGCACACTACCTCGCGGGGGGTAAGTCACCTAAAAAAGAGGAGTACGAAGCACTCGCTAGCCACTCTTCCGACAGAGAGATTATCGCCGCGAATGCAGAGCGTGCGTCGATCAAATACAAGGCTGTTGAGTTTATGCAAGGTCGCATGGACGAGGAGTTTGATGGTCATATTTCAGGTATCAAGGAGTGGGGAATCTTTGTCGAAGTTGACGAGACTCATATTGAGGGTATGGTTCCCGTGCGTGATCTTGGTGATGATTACTATGAATATAATGATGATAGGTATGAGTTCGCTGGTCGCTCAACGGGTGAGACTTTCACCCTTGGGGATGCCGTGCGCGTGAAGATCAAGCGCGCTGATTTAGCTAAACGAATGCTTGATTTTACGCTAATAGAGAAGATTAAGGAGTAAGGTGAACGAATTTACGCCCATATACGAAAAAGCACTTCGCGGTGAGGCACTCTCCTTTGAGGAGGGTATGGAGCTGTGGCACAACGCCCCACTGTGGGAGTTGGCGCAGGTTGCCAACAAGCGCAGAGAGGATGTTGTTGACGATGCTAATATTGTAACGTGGCAGATAGATCGTAATGTAAATATTACTAATGTGTGTATCTCGGGGTGTCGGTTTTGTAATTTTCATGCTCGACCACACCAGCAGGAGCGCCACTTTATAACTGCGCTCGAGGAGTATCGCGCAAAGATAGATCAGATGTTTGAGCTAGGAGGTGACCAGCTGCTGCTTCAGGGAGGACTGCATCCAAAACTAGGTATCGAGTTTTACGAGGAGCTATTCACTTCGCTCAAAAGACTATACCCTACCCTGCACCTGCATGCTTTGGGTGCGCCCGAGGTTGCACATATAGCGCGCATAAGCAAGCTTTCAACAATGGAGACCTTGCAACGATTAATAGTGGCGGGGTTAGACTCGCTGCCTGGGGCGGGGGCTGAGATACTAGACGACGAGGTGAGACGAAGGATCTCGCCAGCCAAACCATCCGTCAAGCAGTGGTTAGATGTAATGCACGAGGCTCACACGCTCAACTTACCGACATCGGCAACCATGATGTATGGTCATGTGGAGAGCACCGAACAGCGTATTGAACACCTTATCAAGATTAGAGAGCTTCAGTCCGCTGTGCCCGCAGGTAACTATGGTTTTATCGCCTTTATACCGTGGATATTCCGCTCGTCGGGCACTCAGCTGGAGCAGGAGGGTGTGATCTCACATCTGTCGTCTAATGAATATATTCGACTTATCGCCCTTAGCCGTTTGATGCTTAATAATATACGCAATATCCAAGCCTCGTGGCTCACTGTTGGAAAACCTACGGCACAGGTGGCACTACATAGCGGAGCCAATGACCTCGGTTCAATTATGATTGAGGAGAATGTCGTAGCTTCGGCTGGAGCGAAGAACACCTTTGATGCTGAGGGCATACAGCAAGCAATTCGAGAGGCTGGATTCACCCCACGCCTGCGCAATCAATTATACCAATTTAGGGACGACTATGTACAAAAATCTTAGGGAATATATCGGTGCTCTTGAGTCTCACGATGAACTTTTGAGGGTCGAAGGCGAAGTGTCGAACGAGTTAGAGATTGCAGAGATCACCGATCGCGTAAGCAAAAGCAAAGATGGAGGCAAGGCGCTTATTTTCAAGGTGCGAGGCTCAGAGTTCGATGTCGCAACCAATATCTACGGTTCACAGCGTCGCATGGCGCTGGCTTTAGGAGTTGAGAGGCTCGAAGAGCTTACGCCCCGCATTGATAAGTTGCTTCGCGATATGACAGCCCCTAAAAACACTATATGGGATAAGCTCTCTACCATACCGATGCTTATTGAGATGTCGCGCTGGTTACCCAAGACCTCGCGCTGCAAGGGCGACTGTCAGCAGGTTGTAAAACTCGCCGAACAGGTCAACCTCAACGAGCTGCCAATTCTGAAGTGTTGGATAAATGACGGCGGGCGTTTTGTGACACTTCCAATGGTGCACACCGTGGATCCCGATACAGGGCAGCGTAATGTTGGTATGTATCGTATGCAGCAGATGGATCAGCGCACAACGGGTATGCACTGGCACCTCCATAAAACAGGAACTCGTCACTATGAAGCATATAAGCGTCGTGGGGAGCGCATGCCCGTGAGTGTAGCTATTGGAGGTGATCCGATATACGCTTACGCAGCAACAGCGCCAATGCCTGATAATATGGATGAGTATCTACTGGCTGGATTTCTGCGCCGTAGAGGGGTAAAATTAGTAAAATCCATAACCAACGACATATATGTCCCTACGGATTGCGATTTTGTATTGGAAGGATATGTTGACCCTGCGGAGGATAAAGTCACAGAGGGTCCTTTTGGTGACCACACAGGATTTTATTCGCTGCAAGATAACTACCCACTATTTCATATCACAGCGATCACCCATCGTCGTGACGCTATATACCCAGCAACTATCGTTGGTGTACCTCCACAGGAGGATGCCTATATAGCTATGGCTACGGAGCGTATCTTCCTTAGCCCGATACGGTTTGCCATACAGCCCGAGGTGCGCGATATGTGGATGCCTGAGCAGGGTACAGCCCATAATTTAGCTATTGTCTCAATCGACAAGAGGTACACAGGACAGTCTCAAAAAGTTATCCTATCTCTCTGGGGCGCAGGGCAGATGATGTTCAATAAGTACCTTGCGGTTGCAGATTCTCAGGTTGATATACGCCACTCGAAGCAGTTGTCGGATCTATTGCGACGCATTGACCTTTCGCGCGCTGTTGTAAGAGGCGAGGGGGTGTTGGATGTGCTTGATCATGCAACCGAGACTTTGGGGTATGGAGGTAAGTTAGCGCTCGATCTATCGAGTGAAAATCTTCGAGACTCTATACCTAAGCAGACATATAACAGAGAGAGTAACTATTGCGTAAACGATGAATACCTAGAGTGTTGGAGTACACTTATTTTGTATATTGACCCAACGAATGAGATTGACCCTCAACAAATTGTCTCAACTCTAAAAATTGAGGGTGTTAACTATATCGCGATCTTTGACCCCTCAACCCAAGAGGCAATGAGCGGCGATGATCTACTCTGGTTGGCGCTCGCGAATAGTGACCCGAGGCGCGATGTTACGCTCCATGAGGCAACACTCGTTGTGGATGCACGTAGTAAGGTTCCTGGTAAGAGTGGCAACCCACGTCGCTTCCCTAACCCTGTGACCACCGACGAAGCGACCATTGAGCTTGTAGATAGGCGTTGGGCGGAGTATAAGATCGGTGAGTTCATAGAATCCCCATCACGAAAATATCGTAAAATATTACTCTCTTCGAAGGAGGACTGGTAGCTTATGAAGATAACACATCAACAAAGCAGGGGTATTTTATACATTATTCTACTCGCGATGATCTTTATACTTGTACGTCGAGGTATAGAGTTACACAGAGAGTCAATGGCTAAAGATAACAGCCGTGATGTGATTATTCAGAGCGACACCTTAAAACCGTTTCAATTTGACCCCAATACCGTTGAGCTTAAAGAGTTGATTAGCATGGGTCTTAGTCGCTATGAAGCGGTTGGAATTATTCGTTTTAGAGCGGCAGGCAAGGTGTATAGGATTAAGGAGGATCTATACTCGTGTTATACTGTTTCGGATTCGCTCTACTTTGTGCTTGAACCATATATCTCGATCGCCGAGGAGTATCGTTTCAAACCCAAGGCAAAGACTCAAGAGTACAGTTCGTATAAAAAATCATCTTTGAGGGAGGCTGCCATACCACCGCTTCAAGTCGAGCGCTTTTGTATGGATACCGTAACGGCAAAGTATATGGTCGCCATTGGAGCGTTGACACCGCGCCAAGCCGCTGTTTTTGAGCAGTGGCGTGATCTGAGTGGGATATATACAGTAGAGGAGTTCGCACGATGCTACACCGTAAGCGACTCTCTAGCGCGGGCACTAGAACCATATATCATCTTCTCGAAACCCCGCAGCACAAAGGCAACCAAGAAGCTCGTTGATATCAATAAAGCGGACTCCTCGGAGCTGCGTTCGGTTTTTGGTATCGGAGAGAAGAGTGTTGTTGCGATAATGAATTATCGTGAAAAATTGGGCGGATTTTACAAAATCGAGCAACTTTCGGAGCTAAATGTCATCACAGAACAAAATTTTGAGCGAATTATTAAACAAATTTCTTGTGATAGTTGTGATATTTCAAAAATAGATGTTAACTTTGCATCCGCGAAAAGAGTGGTTGAGCATCCGTACCTTAGTCGAAAGTCGGCAAGGAGGCTGCTTAAGTACAGACAATTGAAAGGAGGTTGGAGTACCCTAGAAGAGATAATTGAAGATAACATATTAACTAAAGAGGAGGCTGTTCGACTGCGTCCATATCTTGAATTTAGGGTACAAAACTCTCAGTAGATAAAGTTACTCGTTGCCATATTTGGTGACAACTACAGAAAACTCCGCAAGAGTTAAAAGCAAGCAGCTCCACGCTGGGAGGATAAATTAAGCACAAAATATTAAAATAACAGATAAAAAGATACTATTATGATTATCATGCCAGTTAAAGAGGGTGAGAACATCGAGAGAGCCCTTAAGAAATTTAAGCGTAAATACGAGCGTACAGGAGTACTTAAGGAGCTTCGTCGTCGTCAATACTTCACTAAGCCATCTATCGAGAAGCGCCTTGCTATGCAGCACGCTGTATATGTAAATGGTCTTTTCCGTGACGAGGAGTAGATTCTTGTAATCAATTCTATATATAAAGGGGCTTTTCTAAAAGTCCCTTTTTTGTTTTATTAATCTTACGCCTCTATTTGTCAGTATCTTTTACCAACAATTACTAAATTTACTATTGGAGGCTTTTATATTCGTGTTGGGTTTAAATGCTTTTAGCATTTAATAAATGCTGAATTCAACCTGCAAATGCAACTGAATTGAGGTCAAGAAACTATAGGGACATAAGAAAAGGCGAAACAAATCGGAGCCAGGCTCAAATTTATTCCGCCTAAGCGATAA
>JBCQVD010000118.1:0-5206 GCA_047173405.1 Rikenellaceae bacterium | reverse complement strand
TGGAGATCCTACGCTTTCAAGTAAAGCAACCATTTTTGGTTACTGGTACTGAGGGAAGCTACGATGTTACTATCAACCTTGATGGTGGTGGTATCAAAGGTCAGGCTGAGGCTGCTCGTTTGGGTATCGCTCGTGCATTGTGCGAGATTGACGCTGAGTTCCGTCCTACACTAAAGAAGAACGGATTCCTCACACGTGACCCAAGAGAGGTTGAGCGTAAGAAACCAGGACAACCTGGAGCACGTCGTAAGTTCCAATTCAGCAAGCGTTAATATACGCCCTTGCACGAACATTTTTCGGCATGCACAACTTGGGTTTCAAACCCCGTGGACTATCCTTTTGCGATATTACCTACTGTGGTTGCCTGAGTTGCGGAAAACTTTGGTGGATTGACTATGGTCACTACCCCGAAGTTGAAGAAAAGAGAATTAAAATTAAAGATTAAAAATTAAGATGTCACGTACAGATTTTAATACATTGTTAGAGGCTGGTGCACACTTTGGACACTTGAAGCGTAAGTGGAACCCTAAAATGGCTCCCTACATCTTCATGGAGAAAAATGGCATTCACATCATTGATCTTCACAAAACAGTTTTGAAGATTGATGAGGCTGCTGCCGCTATCAAAAACATCGCTAAAAGCGGTCGTCGTGTGCTATTCGTAGCCACCAAAAAACAAGCTAAAGAGGTTGTTGCCGAGAAGGTATCTGCAGTCGCTATGCCATACGTTACAGAGCGTTGGGCAGGCGGTATGCTTACAAACTTCCCCACTATACGTAAAGCCGTAAAGAAGATGGCTACCATCGATAAGATGAATGCTGACGGTACTTACGATAACTTCTCAAAGAGAGAGCGTCTTCAAATTTCACGTCAGCGTGCTAAGCTAGAGAAGAACCTTGGTTCTATCTCTGACCTTGTTCGTTTGCCAGCAGCATTGTTTGTTGTAGACGTGCAAAAGGAGGCTAACGCAGTAAAAGAGGCTAAGCGTTTGAATATCCCCGTATTTGCAATGGTTGATACTTGTTGTGATCCAACCGACATTGATTACGTTATCCCTGCAAATGACGACGCGGCAAAATCAATCGCTGTAGTTCTTGACGCTATGTGTGCAGCTATCACCGAGGGTCTTGAGGAGCGCAAGCTTGAGAAGGAGAAAGATTCAACTGAGGATGGTGCAGAGGATGCAGCTCCAAAGAAGGAGTCTAAGCCACGCATCAAAAAGGTAGTTAAGGCTACCCAAGACGATGCAGCAGTAGCTGAGATTGTAGCTCCAGTTGAGGAGCCAGCAGTTGAGGTAGAGGCTCCAGCAGTAGAAGAGTAAATTATTCACAAATCAAAGAATAAACACTATGGAAATCAAAGCAGCGGAGGTCGCAAAACTCCGCAAGATGACAGGTGCTGGCATGATGGATTGCAAGAAGGCTCTAGTAGAGGCTGAAGGCGATTTCGCTCGTGCTCAAGATATCCTTCGCGAGAGAGGAAAGCAACTCGTAGCAAAGCGTGCAGATCGTACAGCATCTGAGGGCGTAGTTGTAACAAAAATCGTTGGTACTAAGGCATACATTCTTTGTATGGCTTGTGAGACAGACTTCGTGGCACAAAATGCTGAGTACGCTGTTTCGGCTAATGCAATCCTTGAGGTTGCAGTTGCAGCTGACGCAACTGATGTGGAGACACTTATGACATGCAAGAATGCAGCTGGTCAAACAGTTGAGGAGATGATGACTGAGAAGTCTGCACAAACAGGTGAGAAGATCGAGTTGCCATACTACGCTCGTATCGAGGCTCCTTACTGCGCAGAGTACGTTCACTTCAACAAGAAGTTGGGTACTATCCTTGGTTTCAATAAGGAGGTTTGCCCAGAGGTAGCTCGTAAGATTGCTATGCAGGCTACTGCAATGGCTCCTATCGCTATTTCGGATGCAGATTGTCCAGCAGAGGTTGTTGCTCACGAGCGTGCTATCGCTATCGCAGCAATGAAGGAGGATCCAAAGAATGCAAACAAGCCAGATGCTATCCTAGAGAAGATTGCTGAGGGTAAGATGCGCAAGTTCTTCGAGGAGAACACATTGCTTTTGCAAGCAGTTGTGGGCGAGAAGAAATCTATCGCAGACCTTATCGCTGAGTGCGACAAGGAGGCTACAGTTACAGCTTACAAGCGTTTCGCTTTGGAGGCATAATAACTTTTCTGAGGTTAAAATAATAACCCGGCTAACGTTTCAAGTTAGTCGGGTTATTTGTGTTTTGTGGGTTATCGTTTGCGTATCAGCCTCTTAATCCATAATATAAGTGCTGTTTCATAATATATGTCTTAGCGCGGCTCTAACCGCCATTCCTCCTGCTTCATTTTGTTGTATAAGTTGGCATCGAAGTGGAAACTGATTGATTCCCCATTCTTGTATGAGTCATAGCAGCTCTCCAATGATTTAATAGTAAATGCGGGGTAGGTGGACTCTTGGCGATATATAATAACCCTGTCGCTTAGACCTGTAGATACATAGTTAATATTGCAGCTATGTGAATTCTTTTCAAATAGGCTAATTCCATCATTGGGATCTATCCTAGTAAACACATTAGTCATCTTGTCTGGCGCACAAACATAGAATCCTCTATAGACAGTACGGTCGTCAAATGCATATCCATGGTCATATATCTCCATCATAGGGCTTGCTTTGTGTGTAGCAATCCTTGCAAGCTCCACGAGCTCCTTCTCCGACATCTCATTCAACACATCATCTATAGTGCGGTTGCTCCATCTTTGAGCCTCGGGTAAACTAATGCAATATGATTTTAACGCATCATAAATAGCCTCCTCGGTCGAAAAGGAGTATATGCTCTTTGCTCCCAGGGAGTCCATAAAATCAGATAGTTGGATATCATCATCAGCTTCAATACTTGTTATATTAGGGATTGGCAAATCATTGCTAACAAATACATTATGTGCTGACGCATTCTGAATTGCATGAATCTTGTGGAGCATATCAAAATTTGTGCAGTCAAACAAACTTAGCAACTTTCTAACTCTATCTAAATGTGCATTAACATTATCTAATATCGCATCGTAGAATTTAATAGCAAATTCTCTGCACTTAATCTCAAGTGCGTTTTGACCACACGCAAAGGCGGCATCCGCAACCTCGTTTGTTTTATATGCTTCTTCTTTCGTGTTGCGCCAGAAGAAGAGTCTGTTTATATACTCTGTTAAATCAAAACAAGCCACATCGAGTTGTTGTTTCAATATAGGCATATGTCGCTCCAAATCGCATAGCTTCTGTCGTACCTCAGAGCGGAATATATTTTCAATATTATACCTGATACTCTCCAACATATCTTCAGCTAGCTTTAGACCGCCACCCTCTCTTCTTTGGATAATGTTCTCCACCTTCTCGTGAAGTTTGGCTGTGACATTTTTTGTCATAGCATCCACTGCCGCCGCAAATTTACTATCTGAGGGCAAATACTCTTGAAGGAATCTCGTGGCATCTGCAGCAGCCGTGCGAGGGGTAATCATGAGTGTATGTTGTGGACGAATCCCCTCAAGTATTCTATCTGTGACGTCGTTTATGCCGTTGTTTTCGCGGATGTTTACACCTGGTCCGTCAATCCAATTTGCTGCCTCCCACTCTCCACTCTCGGTTGTGCAGCACAGATTTTGTATCAACTTCAAGGCACTCTTTAGCGCATACACCTCTGCTATGTCGCTACCCTTAAAGATAATTTCAGAGGCTCCAAGTGTCGAGAACCACGCTACCTTATCTTCGATATCGCCAATGCCGTCAGATATAGCTTTTATAACATTATCTGCCACGCTAGCTCCATAATGACCAATCTCGCCAGCTGCGGCTACTAATGCCAAGCTAATCACATCTGAGAGATCATCAATGTTATGATATATCGTCCTTGCGCTATTTTTGTTGTCTATGATGTTGATAGCTGCAAAAGGTCTCAAGTTTGTTTTGTAAGTGGTTGTATTCCAGTCGAATTCCACCTCTTGAGAGGAGTATTTTAGACTCATCAAATAGTCCAAATCAATGATTGCACCAAGGGTGTTGGATGATATTTTTTGCATAGCCATACCCCCTATCGCCTCACTAAATACACCATGAAGTACCGCATATCCAATAACCTTTACTTCTGGAGCTAGGCTTTGAATCAAATATGCTGTATCTATAAATGTGCCGCTACCAGTGCCTCCACATAGCGAGAATGTCATGTGGACTTCAGTATCGCCATCTATAATATCATACTTCGTATTGTCAATCGACGCAAGGTTGTTTATAGATGACAATGCGGATACTATTTTGCTGGCCACTTTTTGCGCGTTATACACAAACGCCAAGCGACCATCCGTACGAACTAGACGATGAAAATGGTTTAAATTATCAACAAAAGGGTGAGTGTTCTCCTCTGGCATCCATGTCAATTTACCAGCCTTTTTGAGATGATTAAAATATGCCTTATAATTATCCACCGTAAGAGAACACTGCTCACTTGGCAATAGTGTAACCTCTCCATATCTGGACGGAATGCTTTTGGAGTAGACTCCACTATCGGTGTCAATCCCCAAGAATTCAATCATCGGAGGCACTTCGCCATAGTTGTCAATAAATATTTTTTTGGTTTTCAAAAGGGCATTCATGCCTGTTCCGCCAAGCCCGATATATAAACATCTTCGTAATTTAGTAGCCATTTCAATCATTTATTAGTTGTTGTATATACAAACATACTAAATTTTTTATTTAAAAACTATTATGTTACGGAAAAGTTAAGTGCTAAAATTCAAATTTTAGTTTGTAAAAACATATAAAACGATTGATTTACTATGCCACCCGTGTGAAAAATAACCTATTAACCACTATATTTTTGTAATTTCCACATAAAAAATTGAGGTTATTAGTTTAGTATTTTATAGAGGGAACAAAATCTTGGTTTTGTGACTAAGGAGGGTGACTAACAAGGATGAGTTTTGGGGCTTCGTGAAGCCTCTCAAACCGCAGCGTACTCTAGTACGTGAGGATTTGAGGGGCGAGGGAAGTGCCGAAAATCGCCTTGTTAGTCAGACTCTTTAGGGGTGGGGTAAAATATTTTTATCATATTCGCTTATTATTCGGAAAATTTTATATAAGTTTGCACACAAAATACAAATTAAACCAGAGCCTATTGTAGGCTCATAAAATTAAAAATTATGTGTAAGAAATTTCTTGCTG
>JBCQVD010000015.1:0-28833 GCA_047173405.1 Rikenellaceae bacterium | reverse complement strand
ATCGAACAATCCTCGCTTACCTGTACTCTTAAAAATCATATCTGCATTTGCTTTAATTACAATGTAAAGATAGTGATAATTTACTGAATTACAAAGACTTAATTTTTAGAAGTCCCCTTTTATTTGTTTCCCGTTTAAATAATTCACACTACAACCCCGCAGCTGGCAACACCTCGATCCAGTAGTCGTCGGGGTCGTTGATAAAGTACAAGCCCATATCGAAGTTCTCGTAGCAGACCCATCCGCGTGAGCGGTGGTACTCCCTTATTGCCGAGTAGTCGCCCTCGACAGTGAAACATATATGGCTCTCGTTCTCGCCCAAGTCGTACGCCTCGGTGTGGTCACGCAGCCATGTAAGCTCCAAAGAGATTGGTGTGGTGCCGTCGCTCAAGTAAACAAGCACAAATGAGCCATCTTCGGCACTCTTACGCCTCACCTCCTTAAGTCCCAAAGCATCTGAGTAAAAGGCTATAGAGCGCTCCAAATCGGTGACATTGATGTTAAAGTGGTTAAGTGTTGATATAATTTCCATCATAGTTTATATATTTGACGTTACAAATATAACTATATAATTGCTTTAAATCTCTTTTTTTTCTACTTTTGTAGCAATTTAAAAATACAATACTTACAATTTAGATATGGGAAGAGCTTTTGAATACCGCAAAGCGCGTAAAATGAAACGTTGGGGCAATATGGCTCGCGTCTTCACAAAACTAGGCAAGGAGATCGAAATAGCAGTTAAAGCAGGCGGTCCCGACCCAGGATCAAACACCCGTCTACGCATCCTCATCCAGAACTCTAAGGCTGAGAATATGCCCAAAGAGAATGTTGATAGAGCCATCAAACGAGCGATATCTAAGGATACAGCAGACTATAAAGAGATCGTTTACGAGGGATACGGTCCTCACGGTATTGCTGTTCTTGTTGAGACCGCAACGGACAACATCAACCGCACCGTAGCCAGCGTACGTATGTACTTCAACAAGTGTGGCGGTAGCCTCGGCACCAACGGCAGCGTAGCATTTATGTTCGAGCATAAATGTACCTTCAAATTCAATGTCGCTGCGGGCATCGACCCCGAAGAGCTTGAGCTTGAGATGATCGACCTTGGCGTGGATGAGTTCGAGGTGGAGGAGAACTCTGTAACTGTTTGCGCTCCATACGAATCGTTTGGCGCACTTCAGCACTGGCTCGATGAGAACGGCTACGAGATCGTCTCGGGTGAGGGTGTGAGAATACCTACCGACACGAAAGAACTAACCGCCGAGCAACGCGAAGATATCGAGAAGCTAATCGAGAAGTTGGAGGATGACGACGATGTAACAAACGTCTACACCACAATGGGCGAAAGCGACGAGGAGTAAGAAACCGATTAAAATTAAGAGAGGTGTCAATCATAATGATCGACACCTCTCTCCATTTACTACTACGTTGAGCTGTTGATGAGGATTGAACTCACGACCTCTTCCTTACCAAGGAAGTGCTCTACCACTGAGCTACAACAGCAACTACTTGTAACGGGTGGCAAAGATATAGAATTAATATTAATTCACCAAATTATTTAGAAACTGTTTTTCGTCGCAGCCAAGCCTCAGAACACACTGCAATCTAAATTTTATCCCTATTGCTGAGTTATTTAAGCGCTCAAAATTTTGCAGTTACATTTTTTTGATGTAACTTTGCATGCTAATTCTTCCTTAACAACGGAACTAATGGATATGTATTGTATTGACTATAAGACTCTTAGCCTAGGTGAACACAGCTTTAATTTTAAGGTTGGAGGTGAGCTATTTGAGCTATATGGCTACCCCGAGATCCTCGGTGCCAAGCTTGATGCTGAGATCAAAATGCGCAATATGGGCAGTTCAATGGATCTCGACATTGAGATAACAGGAGTTGTGACCGTAGAGTGTGATAGGTGTTTAGACCCTTTGGATATTGAGATTCAATACCAAACACCCCTCATAGTCAAGCTCATAGACACCACCGAGATAGACCAGGAAGATAGCGATGGTGACATAATGTGGCTAGCGCGCTCGGAGAAGAGCCTCGACTTAACGCAATACATCTACGAAAGCGTGATACTCTCACTGCCAATGCAGCGAGTACACCCAATAGAGGAGTGTAATGCCGACATGATGGATCGCTTTAGCATCATCACCCAAGAGGAGGAGGATGCCCTAGAGGTATAGATGAGGGGGCAAAAAAGCTACTTGCGACTTGAATGCCCGCGAGAGAGTTGTAAGGATCGGGAGGTAAATCCCAACTTGTTGAATAACACAGGAGGGAGAGAGATAAAAGCTACTTGCGACTTGAATGCCCGCGAGAGAGTTGTAAGGCTCGGGAGGTAAATCCCAACTTGTTGAATAACACAGGAGGGAGAGAGATAAAAGCTACTTGCGACTTGAAAGCCCGCGAGAGAGTTGTAAGGCTCGGGAGGTAAATCCCAACTTGTTGGGCGCCCCGCCGGCGTGAGGCGAAAAAAAGGCGAAAAAGAGAAGGCAAGAAAAAGGAAGAAAAAAGAGGAAAAGAAAAAAATTATAAACTTTATAAAATAATATTTTAAAATGGCACATCCTAAACACAAAATCTCATCTACAAGACGAGATAAGAGAAGAACTCACTACAAGGCAGTTGTTCCAACTGTTGTTGCTTGCTCAAACTGTGGTGCAGCGGTTCTTTACCACCGCGTATGCCCAGAGTGTGGTTTCTATAGAGGAAAATTAGCAATTGAGAAGCTTGCGACAGAGTAGTTAAGAGCTTAAGATAGAGCGCGCGTTATAATGTCGCGCTCTAATTTATTCTACCCCCAACAAACAAGGGGGTTGTTTTACTTCATAATCTTTTGTGCAGTTAATTGCGCTAAAGAGTAAAGAGTTAAAAGTATGTATAAGATTGGTTTAGATGCCATGGGCGGCGATTTCGCTCCCGAGGCTACAGTCAAAGGTGCGATTATGGCGCTCGATAGGATCGATGCGAATAGTCGTATTACTCTTTTTGGTGATAAGGAGCAAATACTCGAAGTGTTAGCTACTGAGTCGTGCGACCCTTCGAGATTTGATATTGTTCACACCACCGAGGTTATTGAGATGGGTGACCACCCAGCCAAAGCCTTTCAATCTAAGGCTGATTCGAGCATCACGGTAGGCTTCAACCACCTTGTAGCAAAGGGAGTCGATGGATTCGCTAGTGCTGGAAGCACGGGAGCTATGATGGTCGGCTCGATGTATGCGGTGAAACCTATCGAGGGGGTTATGCGCCCTACAATATCCTCTCTTATACCTGCTGTGACAGGCAAACCAGTCCTCCTACTCGATGTAGGACTTAATGTCGACTGCAAGCCAGAGGTTCTCGCTCAGTATGGACTTCTTGGTTCGGTATACGCTAAGACAGTACTAGGCATCGACAACCCTCGTGTGGCTCTGCTTAACATTGGCGAAGAGGAGGCAAAGGGCAACGCCCAGACCAAAGCAACATACGCCCTGATGAAGGAGCATGGAGGTTATAACTTTGTGGGTAATGTAGAGTCGTCGTATATCTTCACAGGCAAGATCGCAGATGTTGTTGTTTGTGACGGTTTCGTGGGCAACACAATCCTCAAGATGGCAGAAGGACTCTACCGCATCAACAAAGCAATCAGTGGCTCGGAGCATCCATTCTGGGAGGCTATGAACTACGAGAATATCGGAGGCACACCTGTCTTGGGTGTTAATGCCCCCGTAATTATTGGACATGGTAGCTCGTCGGCTAAGGCGATCACGAGTATGATTCTTGCCACCGAGAAGTGCATCGCTAACGACGTAACAAGTAAGCTACAAGAGGCATTTCGCTAAAAAAAGAGATTACAATCTTCGAGAGGCGGATTCGCTTAAAACCTCTCTAGTACTAACATAAAAAGCTTTGTTCAAAGCTTAACTTATCAATATCATGAATAAAATTACAGCTGCAATAACAGGCGTTGGGAAGTACCTTCCCGACTACCTATTGACCAATGATGAACTTAGTCAAATGGTCGACACGACAGATGAATGGATCATGACCCGTATTGGCATCAAGACTCGTCACATACTCAAAGGCGAGGGCCTCGGAACATCTTACATGGGGGCACGCGCTGTTGACAACCTACTCAAAAAGACAGGCACCAATCCACTAGATATTGATCTAGTGATCTGCGCAACCATCACTCCCGATATGCTCTTCCCATCGACTGCGAACCTTATCGCCGATCAAACTGGATGTCGCAACGCTTTTGCTTACGATATCTCAGCTGCTTGTAGTGGTTTCATCTTCGCGCTAACGACTGGTACTAAATTCATTGAGAGTGGATCAGCTAAGAAGGTAATCGTTATCGGAGCCGACAAGATGTCGTCAATTGTCGATTATAAGGATCGCAATACTTGTCCTATCTTTGGTGATGGTGCCGCGGCGGTTCTTATCGAGCCAGCAACGGATGGCATGGGTGTCATCGACCACTCGCTTCACTCGGATGGTAGCGGTGCTTCACACCTCTTCATGAAGGCTGGAGGTTCTCGCTTCCCTGCATCTCAGGAGACCATCGACAACAACTGGCACACAATCACTCAGGACGGACAATCAGTATTCAAGGCTGCCGTGTCAAATATGGCAGATGTAGCCGTTGAGGTCATGGAGCGCAATAAGCTTACATCTGACGATATTAAGTATCTCGTACCTCACCAAGCCAACCTTCGCATCATCGACGCCACAGCGTCTCGTATGGGTATTGGTCGCGAGAAGTGTATGATTAATATCGAACGCAACGGAAACACCACTGCTGCGACTATTCCACTCTGCCTTGCAGACTATGAAAATAATCTTCACCGTGGTGACAATATCATCCTCGCTTCATTTGGAGGTGGATACACATGGGGAGCTATCTATGTTAAGTGGGCTTACGATGGGGACAAGGTTCCAGATGTAGAGCCTGAGAAGTAATATAGTGTTGAGTGTTTAGTGTTAAGTGCTTAGCGATTAGTTTATCAATTAAGGACTCACTACTAAAGACTAAAAACTAAGAGTCTGTTATTTCGGCTTTTCGGTTCAAACACAAGAGTGTTTGATAAATTTTAAAGGGATGGTTGATTAGTCAAATTTATTTGAATTAATCAACCATCCCTTTGAAATATTATAGCTTTAGGTATAATCCGAAAACCGCTACAAAAGAATAGCTCCGCGGGGAGCTACAATTAGAACTCCACTAAAATATTAAAGAGTCCCAGCAATAAGATCACGACATAGAGTATCGCCGAGAGTAGTCGTGGTAGCTTAATAAGTGCTATGGGAGCCAGCAGAGCTGCGGGGACGCCTATCAGCGCGATAGTCATTGAAGTAACACTTGGCAGAAGTATCGTCACGCACAGCAAGATAAAGACCATGGTGACCATGGTGATACGGCGTCGCGCCTTGGGTGTATTATCAAGAAGTGAGGATAACAACATTCCACTTACACACGTATAGATAAACACAACTAAGAAGATAACCCTTGGTATGCTCTGGTATAACGAGGCTAACTTAAACGAGCTAGGCGTAGTTATCAGGTCGACAAAATCACCTATGGGAGCGACGAAATCACCCCCCACGAGCCACACGATATACATATTAGCGAGAGGTATGATCGTCAGACCGACCACCACGACGATAGCCTCGCGCAGCGAACGTTCAAAGAGCGAGAGTGCCGCGAGGACAACGATCCACATAACTATAAGTGGGGAGTATAAGAGCGGTAGCGCCCCGATAAGCACCGCCCCCTCGAAGAGCTGCCGCGAGCTATTTGCCGAACGGTAGCTACTGAAGAGCGCCCCCTGTGCTCGAATAATAAATGCCATCACAACAGCGGTCAACAGCGGCGTATCGCTAGCCATAACACCCATACTCAGAACCATATACAGCTCCATAGGCAGGCAGCTAGGGTGGTCGTAGAGCCTAAAACGGGATGTCACAATAGCTGAACTCAGCGCACTATAAAACAGCAACAACATAGTGACCACAACACCCATTATCGGGTGCGACAGCTGCCACTGATGAACTATCTGGGCTACAACACTACCTCCCTCCAAGGGCTTAAGCTCGCCGACCGATTGACCCAAGTATAACCATATAAATAACCCACACAACACCATGCCGAAGAGCAAGGTGTGGTGTGTAATATCTAATATTTTGAGCTTTGACTTCATTGAGTCTATTTTACATTAAAACTTATACAACTGCCCTGCGCGGGCGGCGGCTGGGTGCTCCCCGCAGGGCTACTCTTTTGTAGCGTATTGGGATTAGATACTTCGTTCTAATATTTTGAGTTTCAAGTTATTATCGTAAATAAATTTACGTAACAACTTAAACCTCAAAATTTATTAAATGTCAAAGACATTTAAACCCAATACGAAGAAAACGTACCCACACGATATTTCACCTCTCTATAATAGATTAAAATACAAAGTATTATAACCATTGCAAAAAGTTTTATCGGAGAGTAATAACTTTACTCCACAAAATTAAGTAATTAAAGTGATTTTTGCTACATTTGTTCCAATATTTTAAGAAAATGCTTAAGAACTCATATCAACAACAGCTCCTCGAAGCGGGGTGCGATGAGGCGGGGCGAGGATGCCTCGCAGGTCCACTCTTTGCGGCAGCGGTGATCCTACCTCCCGACTTCGCCCATCCTCTTCTCGACGACTCTAAGCGCATGAGTGAACGCAATCGCGACAAGCTACGCCCAATTATTGAGCGAGAGGCGATAGCGTGGAGCGTACATGAACTCTCGCACGAGCGCATCGACACGATCAATATCCTCAACGCCTCGTTTGAGGCTATGTCGTTGGCTGCCGAGAGCCTAACCACCGCCCCCGAGCTGCTGCTCATTGATGGCAACCGTTTTAAGACACACCTCACCATCCCCTATGAGTGTATCGTTGGTGGCGATGCACAGTACGCCTCCATAGCGGCGGCATCGGTACTCGCCAAGACACATCGCGACGAGTATATGCTCCGCATCGCCGACGAGTACCCCGAGTATGGCTGGGCACAAAACAAGGGTTACCCAACTAAACAACACCGACTCGCGATCATGGAGTATGGACTAACACCACACCACCGAAAGAGCTTCAACAGCTCACCCGCTCAACTATCGTTTTTTTAAATCTGGCGTTGCCCTCGTAAATACATATATACAACTGCCCTGCGCGGGCAGCGGCAGGGTGCTCCCTGCAGAGCTACTCTTTGTATTGCATCTGTTAAATAGGCTTTGTTAAAGCCCTCTTGATTGTCGTGATAAGTTCTAAAAGCGAGCTTTCAAACTTATCCCCACAATCAAGCGACGCAAACTAAAGTTTGCTATTAACAGATGAATTGACAGTGTTTAGTGTTTAATGTTAAGCGTTTAGTTCCTTAACATTTAACGCTTAACACTAAACATTCAACGTTTTTCGGCTTTTTTCTTGCTTCTTCTTTTTCTTTTTTATATATTTGCATCAATTGGAAAGAAATGGCAATGGCCAAAAATATCACTTACGGGAATATAACCTCTTGGTAGTACCTCAATGGTTATAACAGTTCGGTGGGTGAAGTTGTGATATTTCTGTTATAGAAATCACAATAAACAGATAATCAGGGGGGACTCCCTCTGGTGGGTATTACCCTACATAGTACATCGCTGCCCCACTGTCTACATATATAGACAAGGAGCGTTGTTTATGCTTTATTTAGCATTGCGCTACTATTTCCAATTTTACATATTTTTTCACCACTTCTCTACGTTATATTGTGGGGTATGTGAAGAGCGGGTTACCCAGCCACAAGCACGTATACCCTATGAGACTGAATAAGATATAAAAAATATAAAATAGTAGAGATTATGCCCATAGAGAAGAATTGGGTAGTTAAACCAGCTGGTAATCTACAACAGGAGAGCGAGTTAGCCTCATCCCTGAATATAGAACCAGTATTGGCTAGACTGCTCATACAAAGAGGCATAGACAACGCTGAAAAGGCTAGAAAGTTTTTCAGACCCCAACTCTCAATGCTCCACGACCCATTCCTGATGAAGGATATGGACGCTGCCGTTGAGAGGATCCAGAAGGCTGTCCGCACGGGCGAACGCATTATGGTCTATGGGGATTACGACGTCGACGGCACCACGGCTGTGGCGTTAATGTACAAATTTCTGAAGCAGATAGGTCACCAAAACCTATCGTTCTACATTCCTGATCGCTATGACGAAGGTTATGGCATCTCGATTAAGGGTATCGATCTGGCGGCCAGCAAAGGCGCCACGTTGGTCATAGCCTTGGATTGTGGAATCAAAGCCATGGAGAAGATTGTCTATGCAAAGAGTAAGGGGGTCGATTTTATCATCTGTGACCACCACCTACCAGCCGATGAGATACCTCAAGCGGTTGCTGTATTAGATCCCAAGAGGGAGGACTGCACCTATCCATTCGACGAGCTTTCGGGCTGCGGTGTGGGTTTCAAGCTCGCACAGGCGTACGCCATGCGCAACGATATACCCTTCTCGCAGATCGAACATCTGTTGGATCTGCTTGTGGTGAGCATCGCCTCCGATATTGTACCTCTCGTTGACGAGAACCGAGTACTTGCGTACTACGGTCTACTGCGCCTCAACAACAAACCCTCCAAGGGTCTTAACTCCATTATCCACATCTGCAAACTTGACAGAACCAATATCACCATTGACGATATAGTCTTTAAGATTGGTCCACGCATCAATGCCGCAGGACGTATGAGGATGGACGAGAATGACGAGAACGCAGCCCCTTCGGGAGGCTACGCTGTGGTCAACCTTCTCGTGGAGGGTAACGAGAGCGCTGCCAAGGAGTCGGGGCAACAGATCGACAACTTCAACAGTGGTCGCAAATCTATCGACCGCAGCGTTACCCAAGAGGCGCACGACTATATCGAGAACAACCCACACCTCAAGGATCAGAAGTGCACGGTTATCTTCAACCCTAAGTGGATGAAGGGCATCGTCGGTATCGTCGCGTCACGACTTATTGAGACCTACTACCGCCCTACGGTGGTGCTGACCCAGAGCAACGGCTTTGTTACAGGCTCCGCGCGCTCGATACATGGCTTTGACCTCTACCAAGCGATAGAGTCATGCTCGGATCTTTTGGAGAACTTCGGTGGACACATGTACGCCGCAGGACTCACCATGAAACCCGAGCGAGTGGAGGAGTTCACCAAGCGCTTCACCGACTACGTAAACGAGAATATCGACCCTGCGATACTTATCCCCCAAGTCGATATTGATGCCGAGCTGCAATTCTCACAAGTCCACTCCATACGTCTTGATCTCAACAGATTTCAACCCTTTGGACCAGGTAATACCGCACCTATCTTTGTCTCATACTCCGCAAGTGATAGCGGGCATGCCAAGCTCGTTGGACTGGAGGGCGAACATATTAAGATGGATCTTATGCAGCGCCAAAAGCCTAATACTAGAATCCCATCCATCGCCTTTAGCCAACCCGTTCACTATGAATGGATTAGCCAAGGGCGCCCCATTGATGTCTGCTACCAGATCGTGGATAACCACTATCGAGGCTCTATCACCCCACAGTTGCGTATCAAAGATATCAAACCTGTAAGGAGATAAAGACAGTTGGTAGTTGACAGTTGACAGTTAGTAGTTAGCGGTTAGTCTTTAGTTATTAGTTTAGGAATTAACATCTAATAACTATCAACTACTAACTATCTCTTAACTATAATACGATCCCTCCATCAATCATACACTTCTTGAGTATGTTGTGCGAGGGGTCGTACTCTTTATAGTTGTGCTTATTGCGGTCAAGCATATCACTCACCCCCTTCATGTAGGCACGAGCCGTAGCTAGGTTCATCGAGCTAGCTGGACTGTTGGGGTGGTCAAGGTACTGCTTCACGTATAGCGCAATGGGCATCGCCAACCTCTCGAAAAGCTCAGGATAGTCACCACTCGATACCCTATCGGCGAGCTTTTGACCTATCACAGGTATGATATAGCGCATCTCAACCTTCTCGATCAACTCTGGCGTTATCAACTCCTTCGGGACGTAGCTACACCCCTGAAAAGCTAGTGCCGCAACTGTTGCAGCATCAATAATATTTGTTGTCATAATCGTTACTTATTAAATCTATTAAAAACTTCTACAACTGCCCTCGGCAGGCTGTTTCTTGATTTGTATCTTACTGCCCTGCGCGGACAGCGGCGGGGTGCACTCCGCAGAGCTATTCTTCTGTATTGTATCTTACTGTCTCACGCCGACGGGCGGGGAGCAAGCTCCCATTTACTATTGTAGCATCTGTTAAGCAGTCTTTGTTCAAGCCTATTGAAGCGGCAGAGATGGATGATTGAAGCAGGCTTCATCACCCATCTCCACCACTCCATACTCGCAAACTAAAGTTTGCTATTAACAGATGAGAATAATAGTTGTTAGTGTCCGATAAGACTTTTAGAGTCTCTTTAATGGAGGGTATATTTTTATTCGTATTGGGTTTAAATGCTTTTAGCATTTAATATATTTTGATATATATGTTGTTTCTCAAATTTATTTGAAGGAATAACTTGTATATCAAAATATTAGAGCGAAGTCTCTAATCCCAATACGCTACAAAAGAATAGCTCTGCGGGGAGCACCCCGCCCGCCGGAGGCAGTAAGGAGCAGAGCAAAAGAAGCCCGCGCAGAGCACTCCACAGTAAAACAGACTCTAAATCTCTGAGAGGAAGCGCTGTTGTGTGGGGTCGCTCTCATCGTAATCATACCCATCCTCACGGCGCGCCTCCCAGACCATCATGTAGGATGGTTTAGTTCGTGTTGGCGGGCGGTTGATTATCTGTAATGATGAAGCATCTACGCCCAGTGCAAACTCCACAACATTAATTATAGGCTCCAATATCTCGGCCTGTTCACCCAGTATCACGGTGTTGAGAGCTATCTCATACTCGTTGATGATGCGCTCGGCGCTATAGCTCGAACTATAATCCAACCCGCTCAGCGCCCTAAACCACGAGTGAGCAATCACAATATCTGTCAACGCCTGTTCATGGAGCTGACTCCAATCACCATCCTCTGACGAGGTGAGGGGTATAAACCTCGAGTTATCATTCTCGCTACCATCCTTCACCACAAAGAGCACCTGCCCGGGCTTACCTCCGAACTTCTTCTCCGCAAGGCGTATCACCTCGTCGGCCTGCGCTTCGCTATCTACCGCATTGTCGAGAAGCATAACTCCCGACATCTGAAACGAGTTATCGAGACGCGATATATTCCATCGGTCGGTCTTATAGGCTATGGCCGAAACATTCATACCCGCAATATATGGAGGTACGCCATAGTGCTGAAACATCGGCTCATAATCTTTATAGTGGATCATCGAGCGCATCGTGCCATCCTCCATCGCCTCGAATCGCGGATATATAGGCAGCATGCTCGCCTCTTTGAATTTAAAATTGGTCCAATCGGAGTGTAGTAAGATATGCTCCGAGTCGCGCGCCACACGACAGTGCGAGGCGTCATGGTGAAAGAGCGACAGCGTACTCTTGCTCTCATCACACACTACCTCCAGAAAGGCATTTCCAAATAGCGACTTATCAAATGCGAGCTTCGAGATCAACTGGCGCATCGTCTCACCATGGCTATTCACACACCCCACGAGCGCACCGAGCACTCTATTTGTAGGGTCGTACGTAAACCCCTTACCAGCAATATAGTCCGACTTATCGTTAATTATTCGTCGATGTATCGCCGCACGACGCGACATTGCCGATAGCGCCTTCGGCAGATTATTATCGTCACCCCAGCGCCAGTACTTATCGCTCACACTCTCAACCTTCGTACTACCCCAATCTCTATGAGCGCTATTTGAAACAGTAATTTTTGTCTTTGCCATAAAATATAAATTAAAAAAATATTAACTTTTAGAACCTCTTTAATGAAGGGCATATCTCTAAGTAGTGTAAAACAATTATTGCCATATTTTTAAAAGCACACCAATAATTATTTTACACTACTTAATCCCAATACGCTACAAAAAAAACTCCGCGGGGAGCACTCCGCCGCTGCCCGCGCAGGGCAGTAAGAGATAGCGTAAGAAGCCGCCCACGCAGAGCAGTTGTAGAGGTTTTAATGCACCACTACTAAAAAATCTATTAAGGCTTCGAGTAGCACATAAATGTCCACTCTCGGCGTGGTCTATCCTGAGGTGTCTCGCCCGACAGTGTCGACCTCTCAATCAAGCGCAGCGGCATCTCGCAGCCCTCAGCTCCAAGCAACAGCACCACCCCCGATGCCAACACCACACGCGCCGCGACACCATCCACCACGCCTCGCGACAATATCTCACTCTCGAAGAGGTCACACTCTATGCTTGTCGCAATCTTGAGCGTATGCTCTCCGAGCAGCGCGCCATCAACATCGCTCACCTTGTGCGTGTAGCTCGACAGGTCGTATAGAAGTTCAACCTCCAGACCTCTTGTGGAGGCGAGTGAAGGGGTAACCCCTCCACTCTCCACGGGTAGCAGTACAACGCTTCGCACGCCCCCTATGTCACGCGATCGCTCCATCGCTACGCGTTAGAATCCTCCACCACAGCAGGAACACCTAGCGAGATAAGCTCCTCGTCGATAATCTCGCAACCAATAGCAAATGTTGCTCTTTGGCGGTTCTGCATCTCGTCAGGGTTGTACCACATGCGGATCTCCGAACCTGGATAATCGGACGTATTAACTGCCATCACAAGGTTGCGACGATCAGTAATAAAGGCGTAAGGAGCCGCAAGATCATCCGAATCGAAATCTGCCAAATAACCACTCACCTGCATATCAATAACCTCCATGCCGTGGTACATCAACTTAGGACGTCCTGTTGTCTGCTCGATATACGAAGAGTCAACACCCTGGCTATCAAGATATAGCTCATAGTGGTTGTATATGTCGGTGGTGACAAATATCACCAACTCGCCACTAGACTTAAGCCCCTGTAACTTCGCCGACGACGCATTCCATAGAGTCTTAAATAGAGCCGCTGTATACGCTGGAGAGTCGGCGCTACCCTGCGTAAATGTCGATGTGGTGATAAGCCCATCATCACTACGCTCCATAATCATCTTAAGCAGACCATCAAAGGTGTTAAACTCACCCTCGCGCTGCGTGTCACCAATCCACATCGTTGCACGTACCGCCTCCGAGATACTTGCGCGGAAGAGATCCGTCTCTGCCGCCTCTAGCTCTGTGCCCGAGATATCCTCGAAGTTTGTATCGCTACGCAACACCATGCTCTCGTAGACCATCGAATAGTAGTCCGCTGCCGAGAAACCCTGCTCCGCCTTAACGCACTTCATATCAATGGTTTTGCTCTTGCGCTCTACATCCTGCGAGCCGTTCCACCCAGCCGTGCCGAGACCCTTAAGAATATTAGCATCACCACCCCAGACACCTATAGATGTAGGAATTGGCATATTATAAAGCACCTTAATGCCCAACTCTGCGGCACTGCCACCCGTAAACATAGGCTTAAAAAAGATACTCTCTAGCTGGCTACCTGTGTAGCTCTTTGTTGATTCAATGTAACTCATTTTGCTTTTTTTTAATTGTTTTTGTTTAGAAATAAGTTTTGAGATATCCGAAGCTCTCTATTTCACTCACACAAACCCCAAACTCACTCTAATTTATCTTGAAAATCTCATTGCATCGTGCTCGTATGCTAGCGAATTAGCCGACTGCATAGGCTCCCCCACCGAGGCGTCCTCAACCTCCTTGACGTGTGTCGGCTCGACATACCTCTGCCCCTCCTCGAGGGCTACTGTCGAGACCATTGCTTCGCGCTGCTCGATAGACTCCATGGGTTCATGAAGCACACTATGCTCAATATCCTGCTTCTCGTCGCTACTGGCTACAAGCCCCAGCTTCTCGCCTATTTGACGAATCATCGCCACCACCGAAGAGTCTTGGCTCGCCCCACTCTGAGGCACCTCAATTATCGCATCCGCTAGCGATAGCTCTACCGCCTCCTTGGGTGATAGCCAACGACCATTACCACTATCCTCGCCCATTAGAGCGACAAAGTCCTCAACCTCGCCCCCCGAACGACGAGCGTAGAGAGCCGCCAACTGCTCATCGGTCTTTTTGAGTAGCTCCGCACGCGCTGCCAGACCATCAGCATTACCCTCAACCGCACACGACGAGTTGTGTATCAGATAGAGTGCCGTAGCTGCAATCTCGCGCTGCCCCTCACTGGCAGCCTGCGCTATGACCGTGGCAGCCGATGCCACGTAACCATAACAACGTGTTGTTATCGGCACGTTGAGCGAGAGTAGTGCCTCGTAAATAAGCAAAGCATCATTAACATCACCCCCCGTAGAGCGGATATTCACCACAACACTCTGAGCATCAAGCTCCTTTATAAGCTCCAACTGCGCTCTAAAAGTCTCGTATGTCGCAACCCTCTGTTGCGGATCACTAAACTGCCACTGCTCACACACGCCAATGGTACCCTCTATATCTATTGTGCATACGTCGAGGGAATTTTTAATCTTAATACCTTGTTCCATATATTCAAATTCTATCCTTGTTAATTAGCTTTTTTTAGATGTTAGCCCTTAGTCTTTAGTTAGTAGTTAATAGTTAGTTTTTAGCCTTTAGTTTCTAGTTGTTAGTTTAGGAATTAATATCTACTAACTACTAACTATTAACTGCTATTACTGATCCTTAGTCGATCACTATAAATTTACACCTTGCCACACCCTCCGCAGGGCTAAAGCTCTCCACCGCTCTAAGTCGTGCTCGCGAGGGTTCTCCTCCAAGCGTCAAGATAAAAGTATCCCATAAAAACGCCTTCCCTTGACATGGTGAGAGCAGAGCATTCATCTCATCGACGCTGAGACTCAGGCTAAGAGTCACTATTCGCCCACGCTCTATGTAGCTCATCTCATTGAGGTAGTGCTGATTAAGCCCAGTGACCCCATCGCGATCCTCGAAGCATAGCGATATCCCTCGCTGCGAGGAGTGAAACGCGATGTAGGGCATCTGCTCCGCCTCGTAGGTCATTGTTCCATCGACACGCACCACACGAGCCGCGAAGTCTAACGAATCGGCAAGCTCCACATCATCCCTATCGCCCACAATGAGGAGATCCTCATCATCGCTGCACGATGGCGAATATAGCTCATTGAGGTGCGTCGATGTCGCGTCGGGAGATATATACGAGTTCAGGCTAAGCTCCCATAGTCCATACTCCTCAACCTCTCCCGTATCGCTATTGAGACGATTAATATACCCATCTTCACTCTGATAGCCCCACTTATGTCGACGATTAACTTCCGCGCTGGCATCCTCCAGCTCAATATCGGCATCTGTGATTATCCTATCGCTCCAATCCCACACGCTTCGATCTCCGTAGAAGATATCGTATGGCTCGATATAGAGCACCTTAGCTAGATTATCGCTATAAAACCTCAAGTTGTAGAGGTGGACTATAGCCTCAAAAAATAGCGATTGACTAATATCATGCTTGGCAACATCGACATAAGTTATTATCTCGCCCTCGCCTGGATAGTTCGTGAAGTAGGGGGTCATCGAGCTACCCGACTTTAGTGTAAAGCCCCATCCCAACTCCGCACCCGTCATATATGGCGTCACGAACGTAAATGGCGATGTTGGCGAACACTCGCTAGCGGCTATGCGCAGCGTCACATCGACATCTGTCACCCCTCGATACTCCAGATAACCATCATATATAGCCCAATCACCTTCATACGTCTCCCAGTTACCCCATGTGGTAGCCTGCTCAATAAATAGATTCTCGTAGGCGTATGTTGGGGTTATCAGGTGGTCCGAATTACTATCCAACTCCATCAAGGTAACTACGGTCTCACCATCCTCCAGATATGCGCGAACTCGATAGTTCATATCCTCTTCGTAGTCAAAGATTATAAGTAGGTAGTCGAAATTTGAGCGTGCCTCATCGCGTCGATCTTCGAAGGTATTGATAATATCAAAGTTTATCTCCTGCCCGAGCGTCAGCGCAAAGCAGTCAAACCCCTTTAGCTTGGTTCTGCTCTCTATCTCATACTCTGTCGTGTACTTCAACCTTATCTCGAAACCCACATCAATGGTCGATAGAGGTCGATACTCCAACACCCCCGAGCTTAGCGATAGACACCCACCGCGATTGTAACAATCCGCAACCTGCTCCACGGAGTCCACATCGACAAAGTTACCCACCGAATTTGTCGCAAAGCTAGCCGTCAGAAAGACTCGCCCAAAGGCATCCGCCACCGCCTCACCGCTCTCAAGCCTCTCGACATAGAAACCCATATTCTCCACCGCCAGCGTCGAGCTACTATCCACCGACGAGTACGCCCCACTCATATAGAGCGATCGAAACTCATCCCCCGCCATGAACTCGCTGCATATCTCATACCCGCCGCTCTCGACAATACTCTCCATAAGCGTGGCTACATGCAGAAATGGATGGTACTGGTCTATTGATTTTATAACCCTCACCGCCTCGGAACTCACCGACGACTGCTCGTACTCATAGCTATCCCTATGCACAGCAATAAAGTTAACCGCAGGCTCACTCTCGCCCCAGCCGCTCACGATATCCTCGCGACACAGCTCCATGGTGAAATCGACCTCTATCTCGTCAAATCGCCCCTCCGCAGCGTTGTGTGCCCACCCAGCACTCTGCTCCTCTACGGTAACGAGATATTTAGGCTCCCCGCCCTGCCAGCTAACACTCTTGAGTGTCACCGTGCCAACAACTATCTGCTGCGCCTCATACTCGATACTCGCCTCATGCTGCTGAGCGTTAAACCTCTCCGCCGCATGGAGGTAGCCATCGCCCCCAAATATCGCATCATTGACCGCCGTGCTCTCCAGCTCTAACTCAAGCGACAACCCCTCGCGGTGGGCATCAACTGTCGTTAGCGAGGCGCTGTCGAAACTCATCACAATACTCTGCGACGAGTCGAGGTCACACTTCACACCATCAATATAGAGACTATACATACTCCTCGATCTTTAACTCGACGAGCGTCATTATCCCATCGCGATAGGTCACCAACTCATCCGTCAACACATTCACACGCTTGTAACCCCCCACATCATGCACCCACACCGCGGGCGAAGATATAATCTCGGCAATCGCTTCGACCATATCGCGACTCTCGTAGGCCGATATTATCGACTTTATAGTCGACCCATCACTCGTATGACTCTTCTGTGACGTCTTAGCAAATGTGTAGTGCTCTATTGCTCCGTAACTCGATATCCACGCTAATCGGCATGCACCATACCCCTTTGGGATGATAACATATATCAAAGTCTCGATCACGCGCCCCTCGCACTTCAAATGCACCTGCACCATATTGGTATCCGAAGCCAAATTGTCGCAATTAAAACAGAACTCCACCACACCGCGCTCGTCGCTCATGATACTTGTGCTCCACTGCGTCTCCTCGCCCGCGAAATCACAACAATTGAGCACCACCTCCGCCTCGGTGTTTGGTGTCACCCTCCATAGCAGGGTGTCGACCTCGCCGCGCGATATCGCTCGCCTTATAGCCATCGAACTCATCAGCATCGGGTACTCGCACTTCATGCTTGCTGTGGTGTAGAACCTCTCGTCACTCTGCTGCTCGCCGCAACTCACCACCACCTTGGCACAACTCTGCTGCGGAAGGTATATATCCTCACTAAAATCGCTTAGTAGCGGCTGCGTGTAGTACCTCACTAGCGGCGCCGCGTTAAGAGTTGCCGTTGTTGTATTGTAAAATTTTTTAACTGCCACAAGCTCCTGCTCGGCTCCCACCCTCACCTCAAAAGTTAGGTCTGTTGCATCATCTGTTTCGTAGGTGTATAGCAACTCGGATGATGTCGACGAATAATTATCTGGAATGTTAATAAACATGCTTTCTCTAAATTTTATATGTTAACAACTCTTGTGATCTTCGATATTAAAAGGTATGATAATATCACAATTAACACTTCTAACAACAGCGTTATCAACATTAGACAACTGCGTGCCTTCACTTATTAACAAACTGTCAACTTCGATAAATTCACCTCTATCACACGCCGCTTGAAGCATCCCAACAACATCATCATCTATGCGCTGTCTCAAATCAGACTTAGCCTCCGACGATAGCTGATATGCAGTCTCTACGACCTGCATCGTTATATTTAATACCATTCGCCCAGCATGTCGACCCTCAAGTTTTATCACCTTCGCAGGATAAATCCACGCCAATGGCAACTTGTCAACGCTAAAAGCAATCTCCTCTTCCGTGGCAATTACCGCCCGATAACCGCCAGCACTAGCATACCCAGCTAACACATTTTCAACATTCAATCTATACATGATAATAATATTGTTCAAACAGCGTCAATAACTGTTAATATTTGTTAATAACTCACCCACCTCCCGCATATTCCAAAGCACCTTTCCAACAATTTGTCGATAACTTTCATCAACAAACACCCAACCTCGAAAACCTCTTTGCGTAGTGCAAATATACAACATCAAAAAGCCAAAGTCAAGTTTTTTAACAAATATTTTAACTTGCTTTATTCAATTATTTAACTACGTAGCTGATTCTTAAAAAGTTAGCCAACGAAAAAAAATTTGCATTTATGCACACACTTCACAAATATTTTATACCTTTGCTTGGAATATGTTTAAGTTTTTTCTGCTTAACCAGATTCTTAGTAAAAATGGCGATATTGGGTTCGAGGTGATTTTCGGGCTTACGTTAAACATAATACCAATTATATGGACGATGGCTATCATACCAAAAATTGCGGCTGTGTCGTATCTCAATACGATACCGTTTATTTACGGTATCGAAAAATCTAACCTTCTCGAGGCGGAGCTTCTACTCTCCCCCCCGAGCGAGTGCCTACGTAACTATATAGATCACAAAGTCGATATCGCCCTGCTTCCCGTAGCGGCTGTTCCACACCTCGAAGATACTCAAATCATCAGCGACTACTGCATTGGCTCCCAAGGCGCGGTGCGCAGCGTTGTTATCGTGAGCGACGATCCTATCACTTCACTCACACGTATTTGGCTTGATCCACACTCCAAGACTTCGGTACAGCTTGCAGGCTACCTAGCTGAGAATCATTGGCATATATCCCCCGAATGGGTCGCTTTAGACGACTACTCACGACTCAACGATAGCCGCGACGGGGAGGGCTTCCTCCTTATTGGCGACAAGGTATTCGAGCATGAGGGTGAGTTTGAGTATAGCTACGACCTGAGCGCAGAGTGGGCGGAGTCGACCTCCATGCCCTTTACCTTTGCGGTGTGGGTCGCGCGCAAGGGGACTCCCGAGCAGACCATTGATTCGCTCAACGAAGCGCTCACTTTCGGTATCGAACACACCTTTGAGTCGATCCTTGAGTATCGAGCCGATGGCTGCGAGGTTGACTACTACGAATACCTCACCGAGAATATAGATTTTATCTTTGATGGGGAGAAACGTCGCGCGCTACAAAAATTTTGGGATGCAGGCATAAAAATTGCGCCTAAGACACTTCCAGGCTAAGAGGTGGGGCATGAGTAACGCCCCTAAAAGTAGTTAAGGGAGATAATAGAACTCCCCTTGATAGTATTACCTCTAAAAAATGTAAGCCCTATGATGACGCTATACCTCAAGCAATACAATAAGATTATCCGCAATGCCGACACCCACCTCTTCGACGAGTTGGGCTATGATGATATTCTATGGATTGATCTTATCACTCCCACCATCAAGGAGCAGAAGGCAGTTGAGAACTTCATGGAGATCAGCCTCCAGACAAAGCAACAGATCGAAGAGATTGAATCGACCTCAAAATACTCCGAGAGCGAGAACGCAATTATCTCAAACTCCAACTTTATCCTCCCCACCGCCGACAGCTTTACCGTCGAGCCAGTATCGTTCACCCTGACCAATGAGGGTGTGCTTGTCTCGGTGCGTAATGTCGACTTCAAGAGCTTCCGCGAAGCCGAGAAGCGCCTCCAGATAAACTACCGCAGCTACTCCACAGGTTATCACATTCTAATCTCACTGCTTGAGGTTCGCATCGACTTTGATGCCGACCTTATCGAGAATACCGCACGTCAAGTAGCGGCGCTGAGTCGTGACATCGCCTCGCAGAACAATATCAATAAGACCATTATCCGCCGTATCAACACCCTCCAGGAGAACACCATGACCCTGCGAGAGAATATCTTCGACCGCCAGCGCGTGCTCTCGGGCATCCACCGCTCCGAGCGCTTTCCCAACGATATCTACCCGCGCCTACAGCTCATGATCAAGGATGTCAACTCGCTTATTAACCATGCCGACTTCTCGTTCCAGCGTCTCGACTATATCCAGGACTCGGCTCTGGGTCTAATCAATATCGAGCAGAACGAGATTGTCAAGATCTTCTCCGTGGCATCTGTTATCTTTATGCCAGCCACCCTCATCGCGAGTATCTATGGTATGAACTTCAAGGTGATGCCCGAACTAAGCTGGCACTACGTACTGCCCAATGGCTGGGATGTGCCCCTAGGCTATATCTTTGCTATATTCCTTATGCTCCTAAGCTCAGGACTAGCGATCTGGTTCTTCCGCTTCAAAAAATGGCTGTAAATTGGTGCTTAATGTTTAGTGTTAAATGTTAAGAGACTAAACGCTAACCCTGACCAGCCCATGCTTCTGCGCCAGCTGCTCCATAAGGGCGAAGGCGGCATCATAATCATTGGGTATCTCGCCATCAAGAATAGCATTCTTAATCACCTCCTTAATCTCGCCAATAAGCGAGCAGGGTGCGAGGTTGTATGTGCGCATTATGATATCGCCCGTGATGGGAGGTTGGAAGTTACGCACCTCATCGCGCGCTTCGAGGTCGTGCATCTTAGCTCTCACCTTCTCGAAGTTGGCCATGTAGCGCTTCACCTTGGAGTCTATACCCGATGTTATATCCGCCTCGCAGAGCGTCATCAGCGCCTCAATATCATCTCCCGCCTCGAAGAGCAGGCGTCTCACGGCAGAGTCTGTTACAATCTCCTCGGTGAGGCTGATAGGTCGCAGGTGCAAAAAGACCATCTTCTGCACAAACTTCATTGGCTCGCCTAAGGGGAGCTTGAGGTTACGGAATATCTGAGGCACCCACTTCGATCCGAGCACCTCGTGACCATGAAAGGTCCACCCCACCTTGGGGTTGTATGCTTTGGTTGCGGGCTTAGCTATATCGTGCATCACGGCAGCCCAGCGCAGCCACAAGTCGTCGCTTCTACGCGCCACATTATCGAGCACCGTGAGCGTATGGCGGAAGTTATCTTTGTGGGCATGCTTACCCACCCGCTCCACACCGCATAGGCGCTGCATCTCGGGAAATATCAGCTCCAGAATCCCCGCTAGCGACAATAGATCGAAGCCTATTGATGGCATCGGGGCGAGCACTATCTTATTGAGTTCGGTGATGATACGCTCACGCGAAACGATCTTTATACGTTCACGATTACGCTTTATCGCCTCAAAAGTCTCATCGTCAATATCAAAACCTAGCTGCGTAGCGAAACGTATCGCTCGCATCATGCGCAGCGGGTCGTCGGAGAATGTTATATCAGGGTCGCAAGGGGTGCGAATGATGCAATCCTCCAGATCAAATATACCATCAAAAGGATCTAGCAGCTCCCCGAAGCTGTCAGCATTGAGGCTCCACGCCATCGCGTTTATAGTGAAGTCGCGCCTCAACTGATCATCCTCTAAGCTCCCCGCCTCAACACTAGGCTTACGAGAGTCGGGGGTGTAGGACTCCTTGCGCGCACCGACAAACTCCACCTCTAGCCCTTCGCTACGGAGCATCGCGGTGCCGTAACGCTTAAAGATCGAGACCTTAGTGCGAAGCTCTCGCCCCAATATCTCGGCCACCTCAACGCCACTGCCCACTACCACCACATCAATATCCGTGCATGGACGCCCTAGGTAGAAGTCACGTACGTATCCACCCACCACATACGCCTCTACGCCCAACGAGTCGACGATACGACTGATGTGCGAAAATATAGGGCGCGAGAGGTGTTTTTTGTTATCCTTCATTATAACTCTTCAAAGCCCTTAGATAGAGCGATACACTATTTTCAAGACCCATATAGAGGGCGTCACAAATCAGCGCGTGACCTATCGACACCTCATCAACGAATGGTATCTGTTCAACGAAATATTGCAAATTATTAAGGTCTAAGTCATGCCCTGCATTTACCCCCAGTCCTAACTCCTTAGCGCGCTGTGCCGCAGCTATATAGGGGGCTATTGCCCTTTGGCGATCCGTGGCATACCCCGCAGCGTAAGCCTCCGTGTAAAGCTCTATGCGGTCTGCACCCACTGCCTTGGCTCCATCGACCATTGCGGGCACGGGATCAACAAAGATAGAGACACGAATGCCCGCACTCTGAAACCTCTTTGTCACATCCGTCAAGAACTCACGGTGCGCAATGGTGTCCCACCCCGCGTTTGAGGTGATAGCGTTCTCGGCGTCGGGGACAAGAGTCACCTGCGTAGGTACAACCTCGAGCACCATATCGACAAAACTAGGGGTTGGATTACCCTCAACATTTAACTCCGTCACTAAAGCTCCCTTAAGATCACGCACATCGTCATAGCGTATATGTCGCGCATCGGGACGAGGGTGCACGGTTATTCCTGCCGCTCCATAACCCTCTATATCTAGGGCTGCTTGTAACACATTTGGCATATTTGCACCACGCGAGTTACGCACCACAGCAATCTTATTGATGTTTACACTTAGTTTAGTCATATTTTTACTATATTTGCGCTCGAAAGGTACTCATAAAATTTGGGATAATTGATGAAAATAATTCTTTTTTCTCGCGTGCGTGTCACACACAACGCCTCGGACATAAAATTAATCCTATCACTCATCGAGCGATACGGCTTCGATTACTGTGTAAATGAGGAGTTTGCAGCCATCATCGAGAAGTGTACAGGCTTCAAAACGCCACTCGCTAAGCAGTATGGCAGAAGGGTCGGCGAGCAACCACACCCCTCAGTTATGGTCTGCTATGGAGGCGACGGCACACTACTCGAAGGGGTCGAGAGGCTGGGCGGTCAACCTATTGTCGTTGCGGGCATTAACTCGGGGCGTCTGGGTTTTCTAACCACCACCTCACCTAGCGGTATCGAACACCTCTTTGAACTTATCGCCACCTCGCGGCTCAAGAGCCAAAAGCGCACGATGCTCAATGTGGAGGGCGATTTCGCCCCTGCGGAGTCGTCGCTAGCAACCAATGAGTTCTCGGTTCAACGCCTCGGCGCTTCGATGATCTCGGTCGACACCTATGTCGACTCGGAGCTTGTCGCAACCTACTACGGTGATGGCGTCGTTGTGGCAACCCCCACAGGCTCTACCGCCTACTCGCTAAGTGCGGGAGGTCCCATCGTAGCCCCACGCTGCGGATGTCTGATAATATCCCCTATCGCACCCCACAACCTAACCATGCGCCCTGTTGTTGTCCCATCAAGCTCAACCATCGAGATGCACATCCACATGAGGGAGGGCGATGCCTACCTATGCCTTGATAACCGCAGCTACAATATTAACGGCAGCTCACGCGTTAAGATAACCAAAGCTAAGGAGTCGCTCTATCTAGCGCAGCGCGAAGGCTCATCATTCTACCAAACCCTCCGCGAGAAGATGATGTGGGGGGTCGATATTAGATAAAGGAGAGCTTAAATAATAAAAAACTGTAAATAAACAGTTTATTTTTCGTCGTTTGATCATTATTTGTTACATTTGCATGCTATGAGTGAAAATAAAACCATACCAAAAAGCGTTGCTATAATCATGGACGGCAACGGTCGTTGGGCACAGAAGAGAGGCAAGGAGCGCTTCGAGGGTCATATTGCAGGTGTCGAGTCGGTGAGACGCGCGCTTCAGTACGCAGCCCAAAAGGGCATCCAATACCTCACACTCTACGCCTTTTCGACCGAGAACTGGGGTCGTCCACAAGAGGAGGTTGACGCCCTTATGGAGCTAATGTGTCACAGCATCTCGAATGAAGCGCCCTCCCTTAAGAAGAACGGCGTAAGGGTCAAGGTGATAGGATATAGAGCAGCCCTAAGCGAGAAGGTACGCGGTTACCTCGATTTCATTGAGGGTGAGACCTCTCAGTGTGACCGAATCACTCTAGTGCTGGCGCTCAACTACTCATCACGCAATGAGCTAATGAGAGCCATGAAGGGTATCGCCGCAGATGTTGCCTCTGGCTCGGTGAGCCTAGAGGATGTTGGCGAGGAGTTGATCTCATCGAGGTTGGATAGCTCTTTTATGCCAGACCCAGACCTTATTATCCGCACCAGCGGAGAGTGTCGATTGAGTAATTTCTTATTGTGGCAAGCATCATATTCGGAGTTCTACTTCTCCGATGTGCTGTGGCCTGATTTCGATGACGCTCACTTTGAAAAAGCACTCGAGGAGTACGCAGGGCGAGGGCGCCGATACGGAAAGATTTAGATTTTTTTAGAGATAACTATATAGATGAATTGTTTTAAGCGAATTACTATATGCCTAGCCTTTACGGTGGGCTTTTTGTGTGCAGGAGTAGCAGCTGAGGGTGAGAGTGAAAATGTCGACAGCACCACACTCTACGATGGAGCGTCGGTAATAGATGCAAACGAACCCCCTCGCCTCTACCGTATTAACAAGATTAATATCCATGGTGTAGAATCTGTCTCAGAGTCCGTCATCGCCAACTCTACGGGACTTGTTGTCGGGGACTCTATCATGATCCCAGGCTCTATCATCTCCGAGACCATCAAAAAGATGTGGGGTCAAAAACGCTACTCGGACGTTAAGATTGGAGCCGAGCTAGATGGTGGCGACGTCACCCTCGATATCTACATCAAGGAGCGCCCGCGCGTTTTAAACTGGTACGTCACAGGCGTGAGGGATGGTCAACGCACCGATATCGTCGACGAGCTTAAACTCAAACGCAATAGCGAACTCTCAGACTACGCCATCGAGAAGAATGTACACCGCATCAAGGAGTACTTCAAAGAGAAAGGTTTCCGCAACACTACGGTCGATGTCGAGATCGAAAACGACGAGAAGAGACCACACATGGTCAACGTAACCTTCGCCGTTACGCGCAACGAGAGGGTCAAAATCGAGGAGATAACCTTTGAGGATAACAACGTCTTTTCAGACAAACAGCTACGCAAAGAGCTAAAAAAGACCCACAAAAAGAGCATTAACTTCTTCAAGAGCGCCAAACTCAAAGATAAAGAGTATGAGGCGGACAAGGATCTCATTATCGAGTACTACAACTCTAAAGGCTATCGCAACGCCGCAATCATCTCCGACTCGATCTACAATATCAACGACAAACGTATCGGCATCAACATCAAAGTCTCGGAGGGTAACAAATACTACATCCGCAATATCTCGTGGGTCGGTAATTCGCTCTACGACACAGAACAGCTAGAGGCTATGTTTGGTGTTGAGAGCGGTGACACATACGACAAAAAGAGCATGTACAAACGCTTGGGAGTAGGGCGCGACGCCAACCCCGAGGAGATGTCAATCCTCTCGCTCTACCAAAATGAGGGTTACCTAATGTCTCAAATCGACCCTGCCGAGGTTATTGTAGGTAGAGACTCCATCGACCTCGAACTCAAGATCTTCGAGGGTAAGCAGTTCACCATCAACAAAGTAACCATCTCGGGTAACTCGCGTGTCGACGACGAAGTTGTGCGCCGTGAGCTATATACTCGCCCAGGAGAGCTATACAACCGAGCACTTCTTATGCAGACTATCCGCACGCTCGGTAATATGGGTCACTTCAACGCCGAGGCTATAATGCCAAGTATCCGTCCAGTGTCCAACGAAACTGTCGATATCGGCTGGGTTCTCGAAGAGCAGGCGAGCGACCAGTTCAATATCTCGGGAGGTTGGGGTTCAAGCACCTTCGTCGCCTCTGTTGGTATCACGCTCAACAATATCTCCACACGTCGTATCGCCGAGGGTGGACGCTGGTCACCCTACCCAATGGGACAGAACCAGAAACTATCTGTCACAGCACAATCTAACGGCTCCTACTACAAAGCAGCCTCTATTAGCTTTACCGATCCATGGGTTGGAGGTCGCAAACCCAACTCACTCACCTTCTCGGCACACTACTCCGACCAGAATAACGCCTACTACACATGGGAGACAAGTAGCCAGTACTTCCGTTCACTGGGTGTCGCTATTGGTCTAGGTAAGCGCCTCTCATGGCCCGACCCCTACTTCTCGCTCTACTCGGAGCTATCCTACCAACGCTATATGCTTAAGGACTGGGACTACTTCCTAATCAGCGACGGTAGCTCAAACCTTATATCTCTTAAGTTCGCCTTGCAGCGTAACTCTACCGACCAACAGATGTACCCACGTCGCGGTTCTGACTTCAAACTATCGGTACAGTTAACCCCTCCATACTCTTCATGGGATGGCAAGGACTACTCCGATGAGGATATGTCGGACAACGACCGCTACGAGTTGATCGAGTTCCATAAGTGGGAGTTTAAAGCCCAATGGTACAACGGCTTCTTGAAGAACTCAAACCTTGTACTTATGGTACGCGCCGAGATGGGATACCTGGGCAACTACAACAGCAATAAGATCTCACCTTTCGAGCGCTACGAAGTAGGAGGTGACGGAACCTCAGGTTATAGCACCTACGGTATCGACGCCATCTCAGTGCGTGGTTATGACGATGGTGCCCTCGACCCCGTTGATGGAAGTTACTCTATCGCATACAATAAATATACTATGGAGCTTCGTTATCCTGTTGTACTTAAACCGTCATCTCAGATCTACGTTCTCGGATTCGCCGAGGGAGCCAATGGTTTTGATTCGTGGGAGAACTTCTCGCCATTTAAGATCAAACGCTCAGTGGGTATGGGTGTGAGGTTATACCTCCCAATCCTAGGTATGATGGGTCTCGACTGGGGTTATGGCTTCGACGCAGCGTCAGGGGCATCCGAGAAGAGTGGCGCACACTTCCACTTTATGATGGGACAACAATTCTAGTAGATGACTGGGGAATAGGTGCATGGGGTAACAATTAACATTTATTGAATGAAAAGCACTATTTTAAGCATTTTGGTGATGCTCGTAGCAGTCACCACACTAGAGGCTCAACAACGCTATATGGTTGTTGACAGCAAGAAGATTTTTGACGCCAACGAAGAGTATCAAGCGGCAGTTAAACGACTCAACATAGAGTCTAAAGCATATCAATTAAAGGTAGATGAGTGCTTCGACGAAGTAGAGAGAGCTTTTAATAGCTATATGGCACGCCGTAGCTCACTCTCTGTCTCTCAGCGCGCAAACTACGAATCGCGCATCCAGCAGAGCGAAGACGAAGCCAAGGCATACCAACAATCCGTCTTTGGCGATAACGGCACACTCTCTCAGCGCCAGCAGGAGCTTCTGGAGCCTATCCAGCGCCGCATTATGAGCGCCATCGAGAAGTATGCCGAGGAGGAGAACTACGATATGGTACTAGATGCCGCAACGATGCCCTCGCTGCTCTATCGCTCCAAGGATATCGAAAAAACAGACGAAATAATCAAAAAGCTAAAATAATAACAATGATGAAAAAAGTATTTAAAATCGCTCTTGTAGCACTCCTAGCAGTCACAGCTACTGCCACTTACGCCCAAAAGCAGGGTCGTATCAATGTTCAAACAGTCGTTATGGCGATGCCCGAGACTAAGACTATGCAGACCAACCTTGAGGCGTTCCGCAAGGATCTGTCTGACAACTTGGAGACTATGCAGGTTGAGTTCAATAATAAGTACACCGACTACCAAAGTACTCAGGCAACCATGACCGCCGCAGTTCGTGACCTTAAACAAAAGGAGCTTCAAGATCTTCAAACACGCATGCAACAGTTCGAGCAAAATGCAATGCAAGAGATCCAGAAGAAACAAAATGAGCTTCTTCAACCTATCATCAACAAGGCTCGCGAGGCTATCTCTAAAGTCTCTAAAGCAGGTGGTTTCTCTGTAATCTTTGACTCTGCCGCAGGAGCAATGGCATATATCGACGAGACTATTGTTGTCGATATCGAACCAGCCGTTAAGAAAGAGCTAGGTATCCAGTAACAAAACATATCCTTAACCCTACAATAGGGCTTCAAACTAATTGGCAAATGCCTAGGTTTGAAGCCCTATTTACTTTTAGAGGTGTTTATCGAATATACATCGGCTTTAAAAAGCCGATAACCTGAGTTTTAGATAAGGGAAATTGATAAAACTGGCAGGTAAACAATAAATTTCCATTATCCAAAACTCAGGTTTTAACAACCCACCATGGCACGGATATTGTTTATATACAAGTAACCACAAGGGGCGTAATACCCCAAGGTAGGTTTCTTCATTTATTTAAGTTTGGGTTAGTAGTTAGATCGGTACTTGATCGATCGAGGGCGAAGAGCAGTCGTGAGACTCCTCTTCGTTTTTTTATCATCACTCCCCGCGCAGGGTAGCCCTCTGTTTTCTATGCCTGTTTTCTCCCTCCTCCTAAATTCCGAGGACTGCCCTACGCGGGCAGCGGCGGGGTGCTCCCCGCAGAGCTATTTTTTTTTGTAGCGGTCTGGTTTAAGAACTGCGTTCTACAATAAAAAGTATTGGATAATTATCTCAAATAAATTTGGATAACTATCCAACACTTTTCATTTTATAAACACCCAAGTGTTTAAAACCAAACCGTGTTGAGCGTTTAGTGTTTACTGTTAAGCGTTAAATGTTAAGAAATTAACCGCTTAACACTCACCATTAAAC
>JBCQVD010000014.1:0-28968 GCA_047173405.1 Rikenellaceae bacterium | reverse complement strand
TTCAAAGGCGTCTTAAGTATTGGCAAGAGGCTCCATCGAAACTTACCACAAAGTCGATCAACGTAGCGGGCAAGAGTGGTGATGTAAGCGTTAAAGTGGATGTTGTGAAGGTTATCGGTGATGAGGTTGAGTTGAAGCTTACCTACACTATTGCAGCTTCGGGAGAGGTTGATGTTGACTATGCGCTAAGTAAGTCGGATAAGCTTCCAGAGATGTTGCGTATTGGTATGCAGTGCCAAAGCTCGGATAAGATTAGTAACATTACTTATTATGGTCGTGGTCCATGGGAGAACTATGCTGATAGATTGGCGAGTGCGATGATTTCGGTTTACAAGACGACGCCAGTTGATATGTCTTATGACTATGTTCAACCACAGGAGAACGGTAACCGTTGCGATGTAAGATGGATTGCTCTTAAGTCTAAGAGTAATGGCGGTATCCAGATTATTGGTGATGAGCCATTGTCGGTATCTGTTTGGACGACAACACAGCAAAGCTTGGATGAGGCGACTCACATCAATCAAGTTGTGGATATGAATGGCTCTATTACCCTTAATATAGACCATATTCAAGCGGGTGTGGGAGGAACTAACAGCTGGTCATTGAAGGCTCGTCCTCGTGAAAATGTGCGTCTGTTGAACCAAAGTTATGGCTATTCGTTCAAGATATTACCTGTTAAATCTAACAGCGATCCAATAGCTATAGGACGCAAGTACTAGTAGTTTTAGATATTTAAAAAGAGTAGCGATGAATTTAATTCATCGCTACTCTTTTTAAGTTATTAGTGTTTAGTTGAGAGTTTTTAGTTTAGGAATTAATATCTAACAATTAGCAAACTATCAGCTAACTCGGAGCAGTTGCTTACTTAACCTTTTTTACTGTAACATTGTCTACAAGTAAATTTCCTCCTTGACCGCCAGGGGTAATTACGAAGCGATAGTAACCGCCCTCTTTGACTTTAAACTTAGCGGTTGTTGTTGAGTACGTACTCTCTTGTTTAATAATCTCTGTAACAATAAGATCAAAATTATTTGTCTTTTTATTAAGGCACATGACCTTTAGCTCACCATCTTTTCCCCAAATATATTTACTGTCGATAGAGTACTCGTATGTGCCTGTTTCGGTGATGCTATTTGTTGCGAAATAAGATATTGATGAGATTTTGATAGCGTGCTTGCTACCTCCTGCGGCCTGTTTTGCATCGACAATCTCGATAGGCTTTTTGTCCCACGTTTTGATGTTTTGGTTTTGTGCATCTTCGAAGTCATACTTGATGATTGTTTTTGGAGCAGCAAGGGCAGCAAATACTGACGCTAGCGCGAAGAGTGAAAGTGTTAATTTTTTCATGATTTAAGCTTTATAAGTTAATTAATATGATGGTCATTAATTGTATGCAAGTTAGTTATAATTTTGGTAAATTCAAATTTTAGGGTACATTTTATAGCTTCTTATTGCTGGAAATGGTTGGTATGTGAATTAATTTTGCCATCTTTGTGATGCTAAATGGGGTGAATGTCACCTTTTAGCAACCAAACCAAAAACCAAACCTTAAAACCGATGGAAATCACACGACGACTATTAACTTTGTTCATGCTATTGACAATATTAACGCCCCACCTAAAGAGTGAAACTCTAGGTGAGAGTGTAGTTTCAATAGATCCAAAAATGTTTAAAACATCCCTTCCTAAGGGTAAATTAGCCTCGGAGACTCTATATATGTTGAGGTTAAACAATAAGTATACCCTCAATAAGTGGTATCACCAGAAGAGTGGCTTTGCGGATCAACAAGGTCAATACATAGATTTTGGTGGCGCGATGGAGCCGAATATTCGCCCTGCGTCGCATCATATTTTTGCCTTAGCGTTGACCATTAAACTCGATATTTATGATCCTAAGGCGACAGGAGTATCAAAGGCAGATGCAACAAAGGTGCTGCTCCGCTTGATAGAGTCTCTCTCTTACCGACACAAAGCAAATTCAAAGGAGAAGGCGTGGGGCTATCACTGGCAAAGTGCACTTTGGGCGGCTCAGCTAGCTCAAGGAGCGTGGTTAGTGTGGGATGATCTAACCCCAGCGGTGAGAGATATGGTGGCTAAGGTGGTAGTCTTTGAGGCTAATAGGTTCAATAACCATGGTGCTCCGTACTACAAAAACAAGGCGGGTGAAGTGATCTTTAAGGGGGATACCAAGGCAGAAGAGAATGCGTGGAATGGAGGCGTCATGAGCATGGCAGTTTTGATGATGCCCAAGCATGAGAATGTCGAGAAGTGGCGAAGCCGATTGATCGAGTATCAGCTCTCGGCCTATGCAACGCCCGAAGATCTCGTGAGCGATAAGGTTGTTGATGGTGTGGTACTTAAGGAGGTGTTAAATGGAAGTAATGCTGCCAGCGACGGAACGGTTGTAAACCATAAAATTTTACACCCCGACTATATGAGTGCCATTATGTTCAACTTCACAAATCTAATTTACTATAAACTAGCAGGTGAGAAGTCGTTAGAGTCGTCACTATATAATTGTGATCTAGTCTATAAGGCGTTGACTGTAAATAAGTATAATGGTCGCACGATGTATCTTCCCGATGCAAAGGGTAGAGCATCGAGCGAAATATATTTCCCTCAAGGCAACGACTGGGGCGGTGAGCGCCAAGCCAACTATTGGCTAATGGATATCTTTGCAAATATCTATAATTGGGGTGTGAAGGGTGAAGTTAAGCCTAAAGCGTGGGCTGTGGCTCGCTCTGTGGAGATGCAGCGCATGATGAACCGTAGCGATACGGGAGAGTATTATAAATCGCCCAAGGAGGATAACTTCTTTAGTCGCGAGGAGTGGATAGGTCAACACCTAGCGTATGGTTATATGGCTATGTGGATGCTAGAGTAGTCGCAAGTCAATCTAAATAAACTTTAAATAACAATAACCTATGAAAATTATCAACAAGTTAATGCTGCTTTTTGCAGCTCTGCTATTATTAAATGGAGCTATGGCGGGGCAAAGTTCTCGTCAACTATTTGACTACGATTGGCGCTTTACGAAAGGCGAAGTCGAGGGGTGTGAGAAGCCCGAATTTAACGACAAGAAGTGGGACTCGGTGACGTTGCCTCATGATTGGAGTATCGAGGGACCTTTTAGTCGCGAGAATCCAGCCTTCTCGCGTGGCGCGTGGCTGCCTGCGGGTAAGTGTGCTTACCGTAAGCATTTCAAAGTCGACGCGGCGGATAAAGATCAACGTTTTGTGATCTATTTCGATGGTGCTTATCGTAACTCTGAGGTATATATCAATGGCGTGTTGTTGGGTAAGCGCCCTATGGGTTATATCGCTTTTCACTACGATATGACCCCCCACCTAAAGTTCGGCGAGGAGAATATCCTTACTGTAAAGCTTGATAACTCGTCGCAGCCAGGATCTCGTTGGTATACAGGAACGGGTATCTATCGCCATGTCTACCTAATCAAGACACCAAAGTTGCATATCCCTGTTTGGGGCAACTATATTGTAGCAAATCAGGTTGAGGATAATGAGGCGACAATCTCTGTTGAGACAAAGATTCAGAACGACTTGTCAGAAGATGCTAAGTATGTGCTTCGTAACACAATAACCGATGCAAAAGGTGCCTTTATCGCTCAATCAAGCAGCAAGGAGCAGAGCCTTAAGAGTGGTGAGGGTGCAACAATAAAGAGCGAATTAGCGGTTGCCAATCCAACGCTATGGGACTTGGATAATCCATACCTCTACACCGTAACCACTGAGATCCTTGTCGATGGCAAGGTGATCCTATCGCAGAGCGATAAGAGTGGTATTCGTACTTTAGGTTTTAGCCACGACACAGGCTTCTTCTTGAATGGCAAAAACGTTAAGCTCAAAGGTGTCTGCTTGCACCACGCAGGTGGAGCTATGGGTGCCGCTATCCACCGCAGAACAATCGAGCGCCAGCTAGAGAAGCTACAAGAGATGGGTTGTAACTCGGTGCGTACGGCTCACAACGCCTTCTCGCAGGAGTTCTTGGAGGTGTGTGACAGCATGGGTATGCTTGTGATGAGTGAGACTTTCGATGAGTGGGAGCTTATCAAGAAGCCAACGGTTGTCGATGATGGTGTAAAGAGTAATATGCCTATCGACTACTATGCCAAGATCTTTAAGGAGTGGGCGGATCGCGACTTCACAGACCACATGCTTCGTGACCGAAATCGCACCTCTATTATTATGTGGTGTATTGGTAACGAGATCGAGCAGCTTCACAAGCCCGAGGGTGCAGCTATCGCGCAGCGTTTAACCGATATCTCTCACAGCCTAGATTACCGCCCCGTGACTAATGGCGCGCATGGCTATGGATGGAATAAGTGGCCACTAGATGACGCTGTTTCGGTGAGTGACGTTAAGGGTTACAACTACATGAAAGAGGCGGGTATGGATAAGGAGCGTAAGCTTCGTCCATACGCTATGGCAGTAAATACAGAGCATGAGAGCGCGCAGTGCTTCTATCCTCGTGGAGTGTACTTCTTTAACGAAGAGGAGGAGCTAGCGTGGTGGAAGAAGCTCAATTATAAGGGCGATGAGTCGTATAAGTGGGTGACTAAAAAACGTGATTATATAGGAACTCCAGCTATCGACGCATGGCGTGCCATCAAGAAGCGAGACTATATGATGGGTATCTATATCTGGACTGGATGGGACTACCTAGGCGAGGTTATTCCTTTTGGATGGCCAGCGCGTTCGTCATCTTTTGCCCCGATTGATCTTGCAGGATTCCCTAAGGATGGTTACTACTTCTACCAGAGCCAGTGGAGCGATAAACCAATGGTACACCTCTTCCCTCACTGGAACTGGAAGGGTCACGATGGTGAGAAGATCAAGATCACAGGTTTCACCAATGGTGACAGCGTAGAGCTATTTATTAATGGTAAATCGCAAGGCGTCAAGAGCAACGACCCTAAGGGTGTGGAGTATCAGACTTGGGATGTTGTCTACGAGCCAGGAGAACTTAAGGCGGTGAGCTACCTTAAGGGTAATAAGATCGCTGAGAAGGTTATACGCACAGCCTCGGAGCCTGCGGCTATTGTAGCCACTTCGCGCCGCAAGGAGATGCGCGCAGGAGAGCAAGATCTAATCTACGTAGAGTGTTCGGTGGTTGATAAGGATGGCAACGAAGTACCAACAGCCGACAATATGTTGGAGTTCAAGGTATCGGGCGCTGCGACAGTTGCGGGTGTTGACAATGGTAGCAATATGTGCCATGAGCCATTTAAGGCTTCGCGCCATAGTGCGTTTAATGGTAAGTGTCTTGTGATTCTTGAGTCTACAATGAGGTCAGGTGATGTGAAGCTTACCATATCATCTAAGGGGTTAGAGTCAACAACGATGAACTTTAAAACAAAATAAAAATTATATTATTTACACAAAATGATCAATTTGCAGAAAAAATCTATGTCGTTGCTAGTGGCTCTATCACTAGCAACGGCTGTGAGTGCGGTAGCACAAACAGCAAAGGTGACTATTCAACCCACTACGCAGCGCTATTTGGGCGACGAGTCGGAGTTTGCGCGCAAGAAATTTGTCGCTTTCCACGCAATGTTTAACAATCAAGATGCAGAGTTTGAACGCTTTAAGTCTGATTACAATGTGGACTCAGACTATACAGGTTCGCGATCATTCTACTACCCAATAGCTAAGGCTAAGAATGGCGTTATTCCAAAGGTAGCCAATAAGTATAAAGGTAAACGCGAAGTTGTAGATTATGTAGCAACAACTTCGCCAGGTGCACTATTTAAGAAGGGTGTAGATTATACACAAACAGATTTTATGCCCTATATCAAGAAGGTTTCTGCCTATGTAGCAGAGTCTTATGCCAAGGAGTGGGATAAGGTACCTATGTACCTAGAGCCTTTTAATGAGCCGATGGTGCATGCTGCAGATTTTGCTGTTGGTAAGACTTGGAATGATAAGAAGCCAGGTATCGAGGCTGTAATTGAGTATATATGCCAATACCACAAGGAGATCGCTCGTGCGGTGAAGAGCAAGTCCGAGCTTAAGGATGTGCAGATCATGGGCTTCGGTAGCGCCTTCCCAGAGTTTGAGTCTAATAACTTCAAGACATGGAATGACCGCTTTAAGAAGTTTATTGATATCGCGGGTGACGATATTGATATCATGTCGCTTCATCTCTACGATGGTTCAGGTATCAACAACGCAGGAGGTCGTCGTACGGGATCAAACCTTGAGGCGATCTTGGATATGGTTCAAACATATACCTATATCAAGCAAGGCAAACCTATGCCGATGGCAATCACCGAGTATGGTCGTTTGGTGCCTAACCAACCAGAGTGGGAGAAGGCGACAGGAGCTAAGGGAAATCAACTGGATAAGCCTGTTACAACCAAAATCAGTAACTATAATCCAGTAACTAACTCTCAGGCGGTACGTTCACAGCTTCAGATGGTTATGAGCTTTATGAATCGTCAAAACGAGTTGATTAATACTATCCCTTTTACCATTGGTAAGTCCCCTCAGTCTGCTATGTACTCAAAATCATCACTTTGGGTAAAGGATGATAATGGCGGTTTCGACTACTCTAACCGTAAATATTTCTTCGAGATGTTGAAGGATATCGAGGGTGATCAGGTGGTTGTAAACTCTGATAATGTTGATGTGCCAGCTTTAGGATATGTCGATGATGAGAAGCTATATGTAATGCTAAATAACCTCAATGACAGTGCCCAAACAGTATCTCTTGACCTAGTAGGTGGAGCAGACCTTAAGAAGGTTAGCGTGAAGTCACTTAAGATCTTCGAGGATAAAGAGCCTGAACTTAAGATCACCAAACTAAAGGAGGCACCTAAGAGCATTACTCTTGATTATGGTCAGTGTGTTGTCCTTACGTATGAGTTTAAGAAGGATGTTGACTTCACAAAGGAGGTCGTTCGCGAGAAGTTCTACTCTAAGAAGTACCTACAACCTATCAAGGCGGGTGAGGCGATGAGTTTCACTATTGATAAAGTTAAGGTTAACGATGCTCAAAGTGCAGTTTTGCGCCTCGGTGTTGGTCGTAAGCACGGTTTAACAGTTGAGCCTGCGGTTGTGAAGATTAACGGCACACAGGTAGCTCTTGCAAAGGATGTAATCAAGGGCTACGATCAGCATAACCGTAAGGAGTTCTTCGGAGCGCTAGAGATCCCATTCGACGTGTCACTGCTTAAGAAGGGTAGTAACATGGTCGAGGTTCAATACACTCAAGATGGCGGAAATGTAACAACCGCAATTCTTCAGGTCGAAAATGTGAAGTAGAGGTTAGTTGAGAGTTTTTAGTCTTTAGTTTTGGAACTAAGTAGTGTAAAACAATTATTGCCATATTTTTAAAAGCACTCTTGGAGCGATATTTTTCACTATCAAATCTCAATATAGAATAACTATATTTTCGATTCAATAGCAAAAAAATCTCTTCTCCAATAGTACTCTTAAAAACACACCAATAATTATTTTACCCTACTTAATAACTAAAATATTAGCTCTGCGGGGAGCACCCTGCTCGCCGAAGGCAGTCCTCAGTAAAACAGATGCAGCAAAAGAAAATGGGAGCTTGCTCCTCGCCCGTCGGCGTGAGACAGTAAGAGACAATACAAAGAGAAGTTCCCTGCCACCGCACGCGCAGGAGAGTCCTCTGTAATACAGAAACAAAACAACAAAGGTGGATTCCCTTGCAGGAACCCACCTTGTTTGTTTTGAGAGACAACTATTTTATCTCAACTGTAAAAGGCTCTTTGAGTCGTTGAGTGTACTCTTTGATGTAATCAAACCACTCTTGTTGTGTCTTGAATCCACCCTTGCTCCATCCGCCTCCTGCGAAGTATGTGAACTCATTCTGCTTGCCTTGGCTCATGACGCCAACTAGTTGTTTGTCAACGATGTCGCTCTTGTTGAATCCTTGGGGGTATATAACGCCAATATATGTTACACCGTGCTTTTTATGCTCGGGTAGCCCGTATGCTATGTATCCCTGCTCGCAATTTATGAGTGTGCCATCTTCGTTGTTGTAGTATGGGAATCCTGCGCCAACCTCGATGTTGCTGTATGCTCCCTTGTAGTTTGCTACGATCTTGTTGAGGTATGACCCTGCGTCGAGAGTGATTGTGCGAGTCTCCTCTACGGACTCTTCGTTTGCAATAGGGTAGCTGTCATATGTAAGGCGGAACACGGTTCTTAGAGCACCGTTCTCTAGGATCTCGTACTTCTTGAAGTTGTGGTTAACATAGAATAGTTTACCATCACTATATGGCGCCGCAGCACCGCAGCCCAGTGTGCTACCTACGCTATAATAGTCTAGTCCCTCACCGTTGTCGGTGTGGTAGCTGCTGACGTGGTTAAACTCGTCTTCGTACCATTGCTGTGTCACTAGCTTTGGGGTGTTCTTGACCCAGATATCAATACCTCCAGATATTAGTCTCTCTTGAGCGTCGATCTCTAAAGCTGGTCCATACATTCTATAAGAGACGCAGTCATTCTCCCACGATATATCGTCTTTGCGTCGAGGCATAAAGGTAGTCACTGCTTTGGGGGCATACTCTTGAGCCTTGCCTGCTGTGATAGAGAATGTCTTAGTTTCATTTGCCGCTACTTCGGCTTGGAATATAAGTTCTTGAGGTTTCTCTTCGCCGTAAGTTAGCTTTTGGTAAGGTACCTCCTCGCCTTTGTCGTTGAGGATAATAAAACCGTTCTCGAAAGTTGAAATTTTACCCTCTACGTCGCTCCATTGTAGTGTAACGATCTCGGTGCGAGAAAATAGTGATGGGTTGTTGACGTCAACTTTGATGTCGTTGTTTGCCGAGCAACTAATTAGCGACAGTGCTAGTAGTGCTAGCGCATTAAGTGTGATAATCTTCATGAGGTTAAGGTGTTTTAGTATTTTGTAACAAATATAGAAAAAAAGTGATGAAATAATGAAATAAATACTATTTTTGTGGATTATACGGTGTAATTTATTTAACTAAGATATAAAACCAAATAAAACTAAAGATGAAAACAAACTATGAACTACGCTATGCTAGCAACCCAACAGATTTTAAGGGGTATGATACTGAGCGTTTACGTCGTGATTTCTTGATAGAGAATCTTTTTGTTGCCAATGAGGTCAATATGGTCTACACTATGTATGACCGTCTAATTATTGGAGGTGCGATGCCTATTGGAGAGGCTTTGACACTTGACGCTATTGACCCTTTGAAGTCGAGCTGTTTCTTAAGCCGTCGCGAGTTGGGTATCTATAATGTTGGTGGTCTTGGTCGTGTGAGAATAGAGGGAGATACTTTCGAACTCGACTACATGGAGTCGTTATATATTGGAGCAGGAGAGCGCGAACTTGTCTTTACGAGTGTTGACCCTGAGAACCCTGCAAAGTTCTACTTTAACTCTGCACCAGCGCACACATCGTACCCAGATAAGAAGATCACAACCAATGAGGCTATTTCGGTTGAGATGGGAAGCTACGAGGACGCTAACAGAAGAACAATCAATAAGATGCTCGTGAGCCAGAGGGTTACCACCTGCCAACTTCAAATGGGAATGACCGAGCTACTACCAGGAAGCGTGTGGAACACAATGCCTGCGCACACACACTCGCGAAGGATGGAAGCGTACTTCTATTTTGCAATTCCTAAGGATCAAGCGGTGTGTCACTTTATGGGTGAGCCGCACGAGACACGCCATATCTGGATGAAGGGCGAGCAGGCTGTAATATCGCCCGAGTGGTCTATACACTCAGCAGCAGCAACACATAACTATGTCTTTATATGGGGTATGGCGGGAGAGAACCTCGACTACTCGGATCAAGATTTTTATGCAACAACAGACTTAAAATAGAACTAAAATGTCAATGAATAATTTTTCACTTCAAGGTAAAGTAGCACTTATAACAGGTGCATCGTACGGTATTGGTTTTGCTCTAGCTGAGGGACTTCACGGAGTGGGTGCTCGTATCGTGTTTAATGATATAAACGAGGAGCTTGTAGCTCGCGGTATGGAGGCATATAAGGCTAAAGGCATTGATGCTTGTGGTTATGTGTGTGATGTAACAGACGAGAAGCAGGTGAACGCTATGGTCTCAAAAATAGAGAGTGAAGTAGGGGTGGTTGATATCCTTATCAATAACGCAGGTATCATTCGCCGTACGCCAATGATCGAGATGAGTGCAGAGGATTTTCGTCGTGTGATTGACGTTGACCTCAATGCCCCATTTATTGTCTCTAAGGCGGTCATCCCATCAATGATAAAGAAGGGACACGGTAAGATTATTAATATCTGTTCAATGATGAGTGAACTAGGTCGTGAGACCGTCTCTGCGTATGCTGCGGCTAAGGGTGGACTAAAGATGCTTACACGCAATATCGCCTCTGAGTACGGAGAGTACAATATCCAGTGTAATGGTATAGGTCCTGGTTATATCGCTACTCCACAGACAGCCCCTTTGCGTGAGCCACAGGCGGATGGTACGCCTCACCCTTTCGACTCGTTTATCATAGCTAAGACACCCGCTGCACGTTGGGGTACTCCTGAAGATTTGATGGGCCCAGCGATATTCCTTGCATCTGATGCCTCTAATTTCGTTAATGGACACGTTTTATATGTCGATGGCGGAATTTTAGCATATATTGGCAAGCAACCTAAATAATTAAACCGATAAAAATGAAATTAAACCTAATTAAATTAAGCGGAGTGCTCCTAACGGCAGTTATGCTTATGGCGTGCTCTAGTCCAAAAATTGAGCGCGAGGTAGATTTTAACTTTGATTGGAAGTTTACCGAGCTAAAGGATACCGTAACACTCTCAAACTTACCTCTTGACGACTCCGCATGGCGCGACGTTCGCCTGCCTCACGATTGGAGCGTGGAGCACTCATTTGATGAGAACTTGGAGGGTTGTACTGGTTACCTGCCAGGAGGTGTTGGTGTCTACCAAAAGCACTTTACAACACAGAACGATAGCTCCGACAAGAGTACCTACGTCCTCTTTGATGGAGTCTATAACAACTCAAAGTATTGGCTTAACGGTGAGTACTTGGGTGAGAATCCGTATGGCTACTCGCCTGTATACTTTAACCTTACAGATAAGTTAAAGCCAGTGGGTGAGGATAATGTACTTACGGTATATGTTGACCACTCTCATTATGCCGACTCTCGTTGGTACACAGGTAGTGGAATCTACCGCAATGTAAAACTTATAACAACCGATAAGCTACACATTCCAGTGTGGGGCGTCTTTGTTACGACTCCCGAGGTTGAGATCGCGGCCGATGGTGAGCATGCTCAACGTGCACTCGTTAACATGGAGGTGAGTGTTATAAATGAGAATGTGCAAGCTAAGGACTTCGTCATCAAGACAAAGGTCGTAGATGCGTCTGGTAAGAGCGTAGCTTCGCAGGGCGAGAGTCTCTCTATTGCAGCATCGCAGGGCGAGACCTATAACCAGCAGATAGAGGTTAAAGGGGTTAAATTATGGGATACGCAGACTCCAGATATGTATGTAGCTGTTACCTCTATTGAGGTTGACGGCGTCGTGGTTGATGAGTATCGTGTGCCTTTTGGTGTTCGTACGCTCCTCTTTGATAAGGATAAGGGCTTCTTCCTAAATGGAAAGCAGACCTACGCCAAAGGTGTTTGTTTGCACCATGACGCAGGTCTTGTGGGCGCGGCAGTACCTAAAGGTGTGTGGCGTCGCCGTCTGGAGATCCTTAAGGAGGGCGGTGTAAACTCTATTCGTACATCGCACAACCCATTCTCGGAGGAGTTCTTGGATCTATGCGACGAGATGGGATTCCTTGTTCAACACGAGATCTTTGATGAGATGGACAACCCCAAAGATAAGCGCTTTAACTTCGATGAGAAGGAGCCTCTATATCGCACTGAAGGTTATGACAACTTCTTTCAGGAGTGGGGCGAGAGTGATCTAAAGCGCACGATGATGCGTGATAGAAACCACCCATCGGTATTTATGTGGAGCATAGGTAACGAAATTGAGTGGACATACCCAGAGTACAAGCATGTAAGTGGTCTATTTGATAAGGGTATGGGTGGCTACTGGAATGCTATTCCAAAGCTTACACCCGAGGAGATGAAGGCTCGTTACGACGCTCTTCCACCTCAAAAGTACGTCCTTACAGAGACAGCTGAGAGGCTCGTTAAGTGGGTCAAAGAGATGGATACTACACGTCCAGTGACAGCTAACCAGATCATCCCCGTTGCTAGTAGTGTGACAGGTTTCTCGGCAGCCTTAGATGTTGTAAGTGTGAGCTACCAGATTGCGCAGTACGATTGGCTCAAGAAGCATAATCCAGATATGATGTTTACGGGAGGTGAGAATACAGGTCTCCTTCAAGAGTGGAAGTCAATCACTGATAACCCAATGGTCTTTAGTATGTATATGTGGACTGGTATTGACTATCTGGGCGAAACCAACGGCAGGTGGCCTCAAAAGGCATGGCATGGCGATATGCTTGACCTTGCAGCATTCAAGAAGGCTGGTTTCAACCACTTCCAATCAATATGGATCGAAGAGCCTATGATCGCACTCCAGACGCACCGTAAGAGTGACTCTAAGTTCGATATTCAAAATGGAGAGTTTGTGAACCCAGCCAAAAAGGGTCTTAACTGGTCTAATTACCTCTCTGAGCCGATATGGAACTTCGAAGATGGCGAGATGATTATTGTTGAGGTTGTAACAAATCAGCCATCAGCGACGCTCTACCTTAATGGCAGGGATCTCGGAAGTCGCAAGCTCGTGGAGTGCCCTGATAACATTATGCGTTGGGCGGTTAAGTATGAGCCAGGCTGCTTGGAGGCGCGCGCAGACGTTGATGGTAAGGTCATTAGCTCAACAATAAATAGTGCGGGCAAGGTCGAAGCGCTAGATGTTGATGTCGACAATGTAACTCTTGTGGCGGATGGTTACGATGTTGCGCATATCGAGGTGCAACTAACAGACAAGGATGGTAACCCCGTGAAAGTGAGTGAGAAGAAGATCCACTTTGATGTTAAGGGTGCTGCGACGCTTCTAGGTGTCGATAACGGTTGGAGCAGTAGCGTTCAGAAGTATCAATCAGATGAGGTTGAGACTCGTTTGGGACGTGCTCTTGCTATTATTCAATCGCAGAGAGGTGCCACAGGTGATATTAAGGTTACAGTTAGTGCCCCAGGCGTTAAATCGCAAGAGGTAACTATCAAGGTGAAGTAATATTCAAATAATAGGTCATAGAGAGGAGGGCATCAGCTCTCCTTTTTTGTTTTTTGTCGTCCGATTAAACCGAGGACTGCCTTCTGTGAACAGTTTCTTGCTGCCCTACGCGGGCAGCGGCGGGGTGCTCCCCGCAGAGCTAATATTTTATTCGCGGTATGGTTTAAGAACTACGTTCTACAATAAAAAAAGTCAAGATAATTATTTCAAATAAATTTGAGTAACCAACTATCCCTCTGAAATTTATCAAACACCATGTGTCTGAGCCGAAAAGCCGTTGAATGTTTAGTGTTTAGCGTTAAGTGTTGAAGAACTAACCGCTTAACACTCAACATTAAACACTTGCTACTTAACAGATGCAGTATAAAAGTAAATGGAGCGACTAATCAGCCGCTCCATTCTATTGTTAATAAGCCTCTAGGTTATACCTATCCACAGCAGCCACAACTACAACTAGGTTCCCATTTAACATCTTTGCGGTAGAAGTGGTCAAAGCGATCTTTTATTTGGTCACGTATGCGCCTAAATTCGTTTTCGATAAACTCAGGTGTTCCTTTGGCGTGTGATGGATCTTCAAATTCGAAATGCAGTCGACATAGTACTCTGTTGGGAAATTCAGGACACGACTCTTTAGCTCCACCGCAGACTGTGATAACATAATCCCACGTTTGATCTAAGTATTTATCTACGGAGTCGGATGTGTGATGAGATATATCGACACCAACCTCCGCCATTGTCTTTACCGCCCCCATGTTTAGTGACCCTGTTGCTTGTGTTCCAGCTGAGCATACGGTAAGCATCTTGTCATCTTTATCGAAAGACTCCAAAAAGCCGTGAGCCATCTGCGAGCGACAGCTATTACCTGTACATAAAATTAATACTTTCATACCTTAGATCTGTCTACTAGAGCTTGAATTGAAGTCCTATACCCAGTGCCTCTTTAAACTGAAGAGCTGGTCCGTAAGAGTCGTTATCTTTTAGAATGTTGATATTGTCGTCGTAGATCATATTGGTTGTGACAGATGCACTAAGCCACTTGTTGATGTTCATCGTTAATTGAACTTCCCAGTTAACATCCACATTCTGTGGGTTCTCTAGGTAGTCAGAAAACAATGTTAGACGAGTATATAGCTTCACATTCTCCATAATGCCCTTCTCGACAACCATTTGTAGGTTGGCACCGATCTCGGTTAGGGTGTGCGCTCCAGCATCTACACCGTAAGAGCCACTATCAGAAAGGTCGGTATCAAGGACGAAGGTCTCTCTCCATGTGGCAGGTGTTAGAGTCGCAGTGAACCACTCTTTAGGCGTCCACGTCAAACCGCAACCTAGAGTGAGGTATCCAGGAGCCATGAATGTCGAAACGAGAGTCTCGTTAGAGTCGTCATCGTAAGTATATCCCTCAGTAAACTGTGATTGGAAACTAAACAATCCACTGAAGTAGAGATTCTTTTTTAACTCATATCCATAAAGAGAAGATAGATATATCTTGTCACTTGTCTTTCTGCTACCAGTTGTCTCGGTGTTATTGATACCGTATGCAAGCTCTATGCGGTTGTCCCAGATATGCTTATCCTGCTTGTACTTTGCCGAGTAGTTAAATAGGATATTACCACCAAAAGCATTCTCACCTCCAGCAGCCCAGTTGCTAAAACTTGTTTGGTTTAAATTAAAGGAGATATCTCCACCTAGAGTCCATGCAGCCTCTACTTTTGCCTCTTCAGCATGTGCTGTTTGTAGTGCTATGACACCACAAACCATTGTTAAAATGATACTTTTAAATTTCATCTTTTTATATTTTATATTCCGTGTAAGATCTTGAATGCAAAAGTAATAAATTTTTTATCTTTACACGAATATAGAAACTATTTAAGTTTTATATTTTCGTTCTTTTTGTCTCTTTTGCACTATTTTTAGATTTTAAGGTCTAAGCTAATAACGTGAGTTTTGGATAAGAATTTCTTATTCAAAACACCTCTAAAAGAAAGTCTCCCCAAACGGTTTGGGGAGATTTAGAGGGGTTTATCGAATATACATCGGCTTTTTAAAGCCGATAACCTGAGTTTTAGATATGGGAAATTGATAAAACTAACAGGTAAACAATAAATTTTCCTTATCCAAAACTCAGGTTAATAACATTCAACACTTAACACTAATAATATTTTACATTGGTGTCGAGATATGCCCCGCTAATAAATGACTAAGGTGCGGCTAACTGAAGTTAACCGCACCTTAATTTAGAACATGAATTACTTCTATTTTTTAGCGAGCACTTTCCATGCAAAAGCAGATAGGGCTGCACCAATAAATGGAGCTACAATAAATAACCATAGTTGAGACATCGCCTGGCAGCCAGCAAAAACTGCGGGTGCGATACTGCGTGCAGGGTTAACAGATGTTCCTGTAATTGGAATAGCTACGATGTGCACGAGCACAAGTGTCAAACCGATTACGAGACCTGCTAATTTAGGTGATGAGTTCTCCTCAGATGTTGTGCCTAGCACAACAAGTACAAAGACAAATGTAAACACTATCTCTGCGATGAGTGCTGGAACCATCATCCCTTCAGCATAACCGTTAGCTCCTGTGGCGGTGATGCCCATATTTGAAGCTATGGCGTAGATGATTGCAGAACCAACGAAAGCACCAATAACCTGAGCTACCATATAGCTAATAGCCTCGCTACCCTTCATACGTCCCGACATCCATACGCCGAGAGTTATCGCAGGGTTGATGTGGCATCCAGAGATACCGCCAATGGTATAAGCCATTGCAACAACCGAGAGACCAAAGGCAAAAGCGATCGTAAGTACTGCTGCTACGCTACCTGCGCCACCATTAAATACTGCTGATCCACAACCCATAAGCACAAGAACCATTGTTCCTATTGCTTCAGCAAATAATTTATTTTTCATAATATACTTTTATTAAAGTGATTTTAAAACAAAATCAAATTGAGATTGTTCAAATTATTTCAAACGGGTTTGTTGTAATTCAAATGTGTAAAATTACAATCTGAAAGAGAGACCTGCTACTAGGTAAGCGTCCTCTTGTGCTGGAGCTGCAATAGCCTCAACGAAGATTGGAAGTGAGAACTTGTCGTTCTTAGATACGTCCTTAGAGAAACGAAGCGATACAGATGTTACGTTGAATTCTTTAGCGTAAGCGCCCTCCCATGGAGTAACCTCAACAGCAGCTGTAGCGTCGATACCACCTACAGTGAATGGGTATGCGATCTTGATCCAAGTAGAGAATGCTTGATCGTTTGACTCATCTTGAATTGGCTCTTGTAGTACATCGTAATCGTCAGCAATACCTAGGTAACCCTTCTTGTCTGCGTCTCCAGAGAAGATTGTGTTCCAAGAGAGAGATAGAGGGAAGTCCTCGCTGATAGTGTAAGATAGGTTCAACTCCCACAAGTGCTCTGATGAACGGAAGTAAGCGCTCTTCTCACCAAGACCTGCCCACCAATAGTCGGTCACACCAATAGTGAAGTTACCTATAGAGTACGCCAAGATCAAATCTAGCTCCTTAGCGCCTGTACCTGAATCGAGTGGAGTGCTACCCCAAGCAGTCAAAGAGAGACCACCAATAGATGCTGTTACTGTTGGCTGGAAAGCTGCACCTTGACCTTGATCCATACCGTGGATAACGTACTGGCTAACCAAGTCAGCACCACCTGTAACCTCAATCTCACTTGCTGAAGATGCTGTTACAGCAAACATGCTAGCAAAGAAAAAACCTAATGTAAATTTCTTGAAATTCATAATTTTGATAATTTAATTAAACAAATAGTGTCTTATTTTAAAATGTTACCGCGTATACCTCTTTTTTAGTAATTCTACATTTAGAGAATGTATAGGTTTTACGCTTTTTTTTGTACAACTAAATTGAGTGATTCTTAGGCAAAGGTATAGAATTTTATCTAAAAATCAAACATTTTTATACATTTATCGCTAATATTATATTTTATTAAAGGTACTATTTTTGCTATTTGTAAAATATTTAAGTATTTAATTGTCTAAATATTAGTTGGTTACGATGGCGAGAGGGTGATCTGTTTTGGATGAAAAAAAATATTGTTTTTTTTCTGTGGTTTTAGCCATATTATATTGGTGAAATAACAATTAAGAAAAAATATTAAAAAATATTTATCTTTTGATGTTTAGGGGCGGCTGTTGTTTCTATGTGTTTTGTTCGCGTTTTTGTTGGCTGTGTAGAGGTGTAAAAATGTGGATTAGAAGGCAAAATATGAGTTAATCTACTTTTTATTGTGTAGAATAGATAAATTTCGCAAAAAAAAGAGCTAGGTTAATACTTTTTTTCTATCTTTGCGACAAGACGCTATGTCTGCCTAGCGGGGCAGGGGGCGTGTGTGAAATAATGAAATAATTAAGAAACTGGATTATGCTTTTAAACTTACTACACTGCGGAATCCCTCATATTCACTTTCATGAGGAGGGGCATGGAATATTGCCTATTATTTTAATTACATCGGCTTTGGTTTTGGCGGCTACTTATGCCATTGCTAAGTACTGGCGTAATTCTCGATAACACATCACTTTATAGCATTTGTCTAGGGGGTGTCCTTCACCTCCTAGATACTCTGTTGTATATGCCTATATAGTGCAAAAGTCTTGTTGTAGTCGAGTTGTAGTATAAAATAAATAATATGAATTAAAAAACTTCACCAACTAACCTTAAACCTTCAAAATGAAAAAAACTATCTTGGTAACAGCACTCTTGTTTGTTGCCTCTATCTTTGCTACCCACTCCAAAGTTTATAAAGAGGATTGGGCAGATCTTGACACCTACCCGCAAGCCGAGTGGTTGGCAGACCTCAAATTCGGAATGTATTGGCACTGGGGAATGAACACTATAGCTGGTCGCGATGGATGGTATGGGCGATATATGTATGGCAAAAAGGAGAATGCAATACGTAAATACCACGAATCTAAATTTGGTCCAATAGAGGAGTACGGATATAAAGATTTCAATAAAGAGTTTACCGCCAAAGGATTTAGCGCCAAGCAGTGGGTTGATGATGCCCGTAATATAGGTGCTCGATTTATTGTCGGTATGGCGTGCCACCACGATGGATTCTCGATGTATGATGACCCCCACACCCCATGGAACTCTGTTGACATGAATCCTCACGTTGATGTTATCGGTGAGCTAAGCAAGGAGGCGCATAAGCAGGGAATGAAGTTTGGTGTAACGAGCCACTTAGCGTATAACTGGGTGTTCTTTAGCCATTTTATGTATAATAACCCCGAGGCGAAAGCTGACGCTGAAGCAGCCCCTCAGCTCTACAGCCTGCATGACCCCAAAGGAGCGCCATCACCTGCGTTTGTTAAGCAGTGGTACGATCGTACAAAAGTGCTTGTGGATAACTACAACCTTGATTTTTTGTGGTTTGACTTCGGAACTAGGTATCCCGAATTTTTTGAATATACAAAGAAGATTACGGCTGATCTCTTTAACTATGGCGAGCGTGAGAATAAACCAGTTGCGTTGGCAAACAAGGGAGGTTTCTTTAATGAGAATAGTACAGTTTACGATATTGAGAATGGAAAATTCTCGTTTATCCGCGAAAAGATGTGGATGTCGGATTGCACCTACAACGATGGATGGTTTAAATTGGGCGTAAAGGAGAATCCATACTTTATGGCGGGTGAGTATTGGCTGTACCAGCTTATTGATGTAGTCTCGAAGAACGGTACACTGCTGCTTAATTTAGGTCCTAACGCCGATGGTTCGTGGGATCCCGAGTGGAAAGCGGAGCTTATGAAGATAGGTGATTGGCTCAAGGTGAATGGCGAGGCTATCTATGGAACAAAACATTGGCATCGCTATGGCGAGGGTCCAACGCATGATGGAGATAGCTACACGCACGTTATGGGGCAGAACCTCACTTCAAATGATGTCCGCTTTACTCGCAATGGAGATACTCTTTATGCTATCGTGTGTGGTTGGAATGAGGATCCATTTGTAATTAAGTCGTTCGCGGCGGATGACCTTAAGGGTGTAAAAATTAGCAGCGTTGAGCTTATAGGTTCACCCTCAAAGGTGTCGTGGAAGCAGCGCGAGGATGGCTTGTCGGTTAAATTCCCAAAGCATAAATTTGGAGAATATGCTTATGTTCTGAAGATTAAAGGCGAGAACCTATTCCCTGAGCGTCGCGAGTATGAGGAGATAATGCTTAACTTTGGAGATCGCGAGAAGTTTATTGCCGATATCCAAGAGGTTCGTATTGTAGCCAAGGGGGAGCAGAAGAGGCTAGCTTTTGCTGAGTTGTATGTCTGTGGCGTTAAAGCGAACTCTAATAAGATCCACAACTACGCAATGTCGGGTACTCCGATAAACTCTAAGCTAGAGCCAAACCTATCGGCTGCGCTGGCGTTTGATAATAACCTCAACGGAAACCCTATTGTTGGTAGCGTTGTTCGTACAGCAGTATCGAACGACCCCTATGTCGGTGTTAAGCTGGAGTTTCCAATTAGCTTGACAGATATGTTCCTCTATGCGCAGATGGGCGGCACCGAGGAGCTTATTCGTAGTGCGTGGGTTCAATGCTACGACAAAACAGGTAAACTCATTATCGACAAACCAATCAAAGAGTATTTGGTTAAGTAATAATTATGAACGTGAGTTTTGGATAAGAACTTCTTATCCAAAACACCTCTAAAAGGAAGTCTCCCCAAACGGTTTGGGGAGATTTAGAGGGGTTTATCGAATATACATCGGCTTTAAAAAGCCGATAACTTGAGTTTTAGATATGGGAAATTGATAAAACTGGCAGGTAAACAATAAATTTCCCATATCCAAAACTCAGGTTATGAAAACGTTTATAATTTCGATTTTATCGTTCGTTATTTTTACGGCATCTGCAAAGGTTGACTATAAAGATGGCGATGTTGTCAACCTTATTGGGGATAGCATAACTCAGGCGGGCACATACGTTATGCTCTATGGGGCGTATAATGCACTACACTCTCCGAGCGAAAATGTAACGATGATGAATTGTGGTATCGTTGGCAACAACGTCTATTCGATGATCTCTCGTTATAGTGTCGACATCGCCCCTCATAAAGCGGACTATAGCTTTATCATGACGGGGATGAATGATATGTGGAGTAACTTATACCGTAAGGATGCCGAGCTAACAGACGAGCTAATTGAGAAGCGAAAGAAGGCAGACCTAACATATCAACAAGGGGTCGAGAAGTTGGTTAAGATGGTTATTGGTGGAGGTTCGAAACCGATACTTATGACACCAACTCCTTTTGACGAGACAGCTGTTGGCTATAAGTTAACGGAGAGCGGTAAGAGTGAGGCGCTGGTGAGATGTTCCGATTTTATTAAGAGCCTAGCCACTAAGTATGATATTGCGGTTGTGGACCAAAACAGACTCTTGCTGGAGATAAACAGCAGAGAGCAAAAGAGTAATCCGAAGTTTACAATCATTGGACCCGATAGAGTTCACCCCCAAGATGGCGGGCACTTTGCCATGGCGTATGAGATTATACGTACGCTTCACGCGCCGAGCGTAGTGTCGGAGGTTCTCATTGATGTGGAGCACGGTAAAGTGGTAAAGAGTGAAAACTGCGAAGTTGAGTATCAGGGAGGTTTAACCTTTGGAGTTAAATCAAACTCTCTACCTTTTCCTATTACCCAACGTTTTGCCGATGTGCAGCGACTCGTCTCTTTTGAGCAGGAGTATAATCGCGAAATATTGTGTGTGGCGGGTTTAGAACAAGGTGCTTACTCACTTGAAATAGACGCTGTTAAGGTCGGGAAGTATAGCGATGCAGAGCTTTCAAGTGGAGTTAATCTAGCCACTAACGATAAAACACCTCAATACACTCAAGCCTTAGCGGTTTTTAAACTCTGCGAGGAGCGCCAAAAAAATCAAGCTCTCTTGCGCGATATCGCCAACCTAGAGATCGGTAAACTCGACAAATACAAGAAATCGACTGGATTTAATAGTTTTGTGGAGTTCTTATATGCCGATGCCGAGAAGTCAAAGGGTAAGTCGTGGTATGAGTATGGCAAGAGCGTCGTTCGTCGCTATGAAGCTAATAAGAGCCGCGAATCTGAGATATTAGATGATTTTAACAGATTGCAAGGTGAAATTTACAAAAAGGCGCAACCCAAATTACATACGTATAAATTGCAAAAACTATTAGTGTTGTCCGATTAAATCCGAGGACTGTCTCCGACGGGCGGGGTGCTCCCCGCGGAGCTATAATTTTATTGTTGTGTTGGGATTAGATACTTCGTCCTAATATTTTGAATTTCAGGTTATTATCGTAAATAAATTTACACAATAACTTAAAATTTCAAAATTTATAAAATGCTAAAAGCATTTAAACCCAACACGAATAAAAATAAGCCCCAATATATTATATTTATAATTTATTAATATTCAGACCATTAAAGAGATTGTTTTTTATCGGACACTAATGAAAAACTATAAAAACTAACTTAAATATTAAATCATGAAAAAAAGACTATTTCTTCTATGTTGTGCTATTGGTTTGGCGCTGCATGTAAGTGGTCAATTTGTAGAGCAGAATGTAATCCCTAATTCGGGGAAAGATTCTGAGCAGTACAAGAGCTTCACCTTCGATGGAGCGTGGTGCTGGTACGCCGACCCTAGGGCTGTGTACCGTGATGGTATCACCTACGTAACGTGGATTGATCGCTTTGGATCAATCTTTATCTCTACCTATAACAACCAAACCAAGGAGCAGAAGAGCGTTAAGGTTGTTGAGTATTTTGAGGCTGACGACCATAATGTACCAGCTCTGTTATTCGATAAAGAGGGGTATATCTCGATGTTCTTCTCGGAGCACGGTGACCATACAGGTACAAGGGTTATAAAATCTAAACGCCCAAATTGTATTGATGAGTGGGGTGAGATTCGAATGTTGTCGCTTAACGACACATCAAAAACGAAAGCTCGTCTAAATACAGCTTATACCTATGCTCACCCAATCCAATTAGAGGATGATAGCAATAATATCTACCTCTACTGGCGAGGCATGAACTACAAACCAACAATGTCGGTATCGAAGGATAACGGTGAGAGTTGGAGCACTGGAAGAATTGTCTTTGCTCCACGCGGTAACGAAAAACCTGGACGCCCCTACACCAAAGTCTTTTCGGATGGCAAGAAGAAGATCCACTTTAGCTGTACCGATGGTCACCCACGCGATGAGAAGCACAACTCTATCTACTACTTTAGCTACACAAAGGAGGGATATCGTAATGTTAAGGGACAGATCATTGGAGGCTTAGACGATATCCTTGACAATACAAAGGTCGACCTAGTGTATGATGGCTCTAAGGATGGAGGTAAAGCGTGGATCTGGGATGTTGCCCAAAACAAAAAGGGTAACCCAGTGATTGGCTTTGTTCGCTACCCAACAGATCAAAACCATGTATATTGTCGTGCGGAATGGAGTGGTAAGAGGTGGATTGTTGAGGACCTTATCGACTCAGGTAAGTGGTTTCCAGAGACCCCTATTGCAACCTTCGAAAGCGAGCCTAACTACTCGGGCGGCGTGATGGTTGACAAGGAGAATACAGATATCATGTACCTCTCTGTAAAACGCAACAAGTTCTTCGAGATTGAGAAGTGGACAAAAACAAAGCACGGCTGGAATGTCGAGGCGATAACCAAGAACTCAACCAAGAACAACGTTCGTCCATATCCTATTGTTGGTGCGGGCGATGATTGTGAGTTGCAGCTCTTGTGGATGCAGAACACCTACTATGTTAAGTTCGGTACTCCATTCTACTACCCAGGTTATAGCGATGATAAACACTACCACTCATCAATTAAGAGTAACCTTACACAAGAGCCACTTCTTGATGCAATGGATAAGAAGCAGGTGATGGCTAAACTTAAAGATGTCGCCGATTGGCAGTTGGCTAACAACCATAGCTTCAAGGCGCGTCAAGATCGTCGTGACTGGGTGTGGGGTAGCTTCTATGTAGGTCTTATGGAGCTGTACAAGATGACCAAGGACGAAAGATACCTATCAGAGCTTAAGGCTATTGGTCACTCTAACAACTGGACGCTCCAACCAGATCACTTCCATGCTGATAGACTCCTCACAGCCGATACATGGCTATCTCTTCAAGAGATGACGGGCGATGAGACGATGTCAAAGGATCTCCTCACGCGCCTAAATGCACACATCACACGTCGATTCAATGGTATTGTACTCGACCGAAGCAAGCAGGGTGTATGGAAGTGGTGGAGTTGGTGCGATGCTCTCTATATGGCACCTCCAACGTTCGCCCACGCCGCGGCGGTGACAAAGCAGCCTAAGTATCTCAACTATATGGATACAGCGTGGAAAAAGACCGCGGAGCACCTCTACTCCAAGAGTGATTCGCTCTACTACCGAGATGATACATTCATCGGCAAAACGACACCTAACGGCAAGAAGATCTTCTGGGGTCGTGGTAACGGATGGGTTATTGGTGGACTTGTGAGGGTTTTAGAGTATATGCCAGACAACTATAAGGAGCGCCCATACTACGAGAATCAATTTAAGGAGATGATGACCAAGCTCCTCACTCTACAACGCGAGGATGGTCTGTGGACAGCGAGCCTTTTGGATCCCGAGGAGCATAGTATGAGCGAGACGAGCGGCAGCGCACTCTACCTGTATGGTTTGATGTGGGGTATCAATAATGGTCTTATTGACGCTAAATATAAAGCTGAGGCGATCAAGGGATGGAAGACTCTCCTTAGCCGAATTGATAAGCGAGGATGTCTGGGTTATGTACAGAGTGTTTCGTATGAACCTAATAAGTTTAGTGCTGACCAATGGCAACTATACGCCTCAGGAACACTATTCTTTGTAGCTAAAGAGTTCTTTATAATGCAGGAGGGCAAATAGAACACCCCTTATAGAGGAACGAAAACCCCTACTAACATCAACGTTAGTAGGGGCCTTTGTTGTGAGTGATTAGTGCTTAAGCGTGGTTGTGGCTACACTCGTGGTGGTCGTCGTGGCTGCTGCAAGCAACACCTGAATCATTCAACGTACCATTTAGGTAGGCGACGATAACCTCGTCGGGGTTGCCAGCACAACCTCTAATAACCTCAATACCCGAGCCATTAAGTTTATTTTTGGCTCCCTCGCCCATATTGCCTGCAATCATAATGGTTACACCCATCTGTTGAAGTACCGAGGCGATATTGGATTTACAGCCACAGCCTTGTGGTGAATCGACTCTCTCTTTAGATATCACCTTACCATCCTCGATGGTGTAGATGGTATAGTACTCGCAGTGACCGAAGTGGTTGTCGATCATCGAGTCTCTTGTTGGAATAGCAATTTTCATGATTATATATTTGATCTGTTATCTGGAGGCAAAGCTATATACTTTATTCTTATAATCAAAATAAAGCATTTATAAAAACGGTATTATTCTTGTTTTAGAGAGTGTTTAAATTAAAAATTATGACAATGGATATTATCAAGATTTTAGAGAGCCGATATTCGGCTAAGGAGTTTGATCCAACAAAAGAGATTGACGCACAGATGATGGATAAGTTAAAGGTGCTTCTTCAAAAGTCACCTTCGTCAACGAATATTCAACCATGGCACTTTGTCATCGCAACCACGCGTGAGGGTAAAGAGCGCATAGCCAAATCGACCCACGGTTTTTTCGCTTTCAATGAAAAGAAGGTGCTTGACGCTGCTGCGGTTGTTATCTTCTCTACGCGTGTTACGGCGGATGAGGATTATATGCAGCACCTCAGCGATAGGGAGGATGTCGATGGGCGTTTTGCAAACGAGGAGTTTAAGAGAAATAACCACACGGGGAGGGCTATTTTTGCCGATCTACACAAGTACGACCGAAAGGATCAACAACACTGGTTCGAGAAGCAGACATACCTCAATCTAGGTGTGTTCTTGTTGGGTGTAGCGGCCTTAGGACTCGACGCAGTGCCTATGGAGGGGTGTGATACGACGATTCTCAATAGCGAATTTGATCTTGCTGAGCGAGGTTTCACAGCGTCATTTATTGTCGCTGTGGGTTATCGTGCAGAGTCCGATTTTAACGCCTCACTGCCCAAGTCAAGGCTCACCGTGGATGAGATTATTGAGATGGTATAACCTGGGTTTTAGATAAGGGAAATTGATAAAACTGGCAGGTAAACAATAAATTTCCCTTATCCAAAACTCACGTTATTAGTTTAGGAATTATTATTTACTATCCGATAAAATTGGTGATGATTAAGCGATTTGTAACTATCTTTCGATTGTTAATAGTAGGCGTAGCCTACGTCACTATATATTGATAAATGAGCGATAAAGCAACGCTTTAATCAAACATTTGTCAATATATAGAGGATTGAGAATCAATCTATTAACAATCGCAAGGTAAGAAAAGCTCCGCGGGGAGCACCCCGCCGCTGCCCGCGCAGGGCAGTCCTCGGATTTAATAATAAAAAAAGACCCTCTAAAACCCCTGCGAAGGGATCTTAGAAGGTCTCTATCTTATTGTGTTAAGCGTTACTTAGTCGCAGGGACAACAGCTCCGATGATTGGAGTTGTTATCTTACGACCGAAGAAGTCGTACTCCATCTCTAATGCTAGAGGTGTACCCTTCGCTTTGTCGCTTGATTTAGGAGACAATCCGTAGCTAGTCTTATCTGATTTTAGCTTCTTGATCTTAATACCGCGCTCGATAACCTTTTTGTTGCTAGGTATAAAGTCCTCGGCGTTTTTTCCATCGACATTTGCAAACTCGGGGTTACCTCCAAGAGCATTCTTGTCGAGGTATCCAACTCGCTTGCCATCAGCATCGGTTGCTATAGGTAGGGCGTTTTCACCTAGTGGGAACTTAGGATCGTAGAGTTTGTATAGGTTATTCTCGAATACGTGATCCATCGCCTCGATCTCCTTAGGTGTAAATTTACGAACGATATATTGATCCTTCTTCTTGACACCTGTTGCGTAGTCGTAAGCCTTGTTATTCACATTTTTTACACCCTCTTTAGTTGCAAAGTGTTGTGACCATCCGCTATACATCTGTTGAGGAACATAGAAGATGTTGTTGGCGATAAGCACTCCTGTCGAAGATGTAGTCACCTGGAATACGAAAGGATTAATGAAGCCGTCGGGGCGCTTGTCCGTGTTTACGATTGTATTGTTGTAGATATATGTCTGGTATGGACCGATAAAGTCACCACCTGTATATCCACTAACAGAGATTAGAGTACCTAGTGTTAGTGCTGTTGTTCCAGCCCAGTATTGAGCGCTCTGCTCTGGGTCGTTCTTCTTAGAGTTACGCCATCCATCGTCGACGCTGATATTGTAGCGGTAAGAGCAGTTGAGGTTCTTACCTAGCACCTCGACAAAACCACCAGCATTGTTTTTGCTGAAGCAGTATTGGATAGTTACATTCTTGTTACCGTGGTCGATATGCGCACCGCAGCTATCGCCAATTCCTGAAGCACCCTCAAAGTGGTTGTGCTGGATAAGGAATCCATCGCAGTTCATTAGCCACATACCGCTACCACGACCCCATTTACGAGGATCATCAAAGCTTCCAGAGTAATAAGTTTTAGACTTTTCGAGGATTACATTGTTGCAGTTTGCGAACATATATCCAGGGCCTCCAGTCTTGTGGAACGAGCACTTAGTGAACTTCACGTTGTTGAATATGCTGTTTGCGTTACCTGTTAACTGAACACCCATGTTGCTGACGTGGCGCACAGTACACTCCTCAACCAATACATTTTCAATCTCTGTCTCATGTGCAGCGTTGCGACCTTTGATTGCATAACCGTAGTTTACGCTTGGCTCAGACCATGAGCGGCAAGGGCGATTTTTTGGGATGTCTGCGTCTGTTAGGTTGTAATAGAATATGTCGTAGAAGTCAACATTGTATATTGTGATATTGTTCATATCTCCAGGGCTATTCTCTGGTTTAGCCTTGTCGTACCATGTATTTGTGATCTGAATACCTATGCGGTCGCGAGTCTTAGCGTCGGCATCACGAAGCATGTGTTTTGCAGGGTCGGGAGATCCGTTAGCTGTGATTTTAAGGTCGCTAATGGTGATATTGGAACTGCTCTGTATTGTAACACCATCAGGGTATCCACTAAAGTCAAGAGTCGCCTTTTCGCCGCCGTAGCTACCGATATGGAGGCACTTACCGTTCTTTTTAGAGCCGCCTTTTATTCCAGTAAGATTGATTGTTCCGTGGTGTTTTTGTCCACCTTTAAGGAGCACCTCATCGCCTACACTAAGATTCATATCTGAGAGTTTGTTGATGCTCTTAATGGCGCTTGACTCTTTCAAACCATTTGCTGAATCATTACCATTGACAGCGTCGACATAGATGGTTCTTTTGAATTTTGAGGTTGGCTGGTATTTGATCGAATTATTCTCTTTGGTGAAAGAGTCATCGAAGCTACCAGCAGCTGTAGCTTGCGCCATAAAGCACAGCATACTTAGTGCTATCGCACTTAGCGTTCTTAATAGTTTCATTGTTGATTTTTGGTTAAATTTTTTCGTTTATAAATTTAAACTAAATTTTATTTGAGCAGGGTCTCGTGCTCCATATATAGTAAAAGGTTTTTGTGAGTGCAAGATCTCAAATTAGGGGGTATAAATAGGTGGTTTTTTTGATCGGTTATAGTGTGGTTTTTTGTTGCATACCCCTTTGTAGAGATCCTAAAGTGTGAAAATCTAAAAATAGAGCCTTGTTATATCACAAAAGTAAAAAAATATTTAAACAGATTCTAAGAAACAAGGCAAAAATACAATGCGAAAGAGGTGTGTGTTGTGGATTTTAAGTGTTGGTACTCGTGATTATCTATTTTACCCCATAAAATGTGTTATTACCCACTACGATATATATTATAAAAAGAGTATATTTGTAACAACCGCAGAAACGGTTTCTTAACCCTTTGCACTAAACCTAAACCTATGAAAAAACTCTACAAATCTATCTTTATTTTGGTCTGTGTGTTGAGTGTCGGATGTGCCTCCGAGGCAACGAGTAGCGTCGAAGATAAAAATTCAACAGACGAGTATCAGGGCAAGACGTTTCCATATACAGTCACCGACGCCACCGCAGAGCGTTACGCCGAGACTATGAGCGAATCAACGAGGCGTGTGCTTACAAGCTATATGGGTTATCGCCCCGAGGAGAATCCACTATTTACAAACTTTAAATATACTCCGCTTAAGGGCTTAGAGTATCCCGACGATGGAACACTCTCGCGCCGAGACCCATCCAAGATAATAAAGGTAGGCGATAAATACTACATGTGGTACACTCGCCGTGAGACTAAGTGTGCTCCAATAGGGGCTAAAAATGCGGCTAAGTGTGACGATGTAACCCCCTCGACCGATTGGGATTTGGCAGAGATATGGTACGCGACAAGCTCGGACGGTTTTACGTGGGAGGAGCAGGGTGTGGCTGTCAAACGTCCCGAGAAGCCAATGCCTGGATTTCGTTCAATCTCGACACCCGATATTTTGGTGTGGAAGGGTCGTTACTACCTCTACTATCAGGCCTTCTCCGAGCCGAGTGGCCTAAGGGGTGACTATTGCCCAGTCTCGATGGCGCACTCTGACTCTCCCGACGGTCCATGGACCTACCACGAGGGAGAGGTTATATCTACGGGAGAAGAGGGCGCGTGGAACCAATTTGCAATCCACGATCCATACCCTTTGGTACATGAGGGGCGCGTCTATATCTACTAT
>JBCQVD010000117.1:0-5549 GCA_047173405.1 Rikenellaceae bacterium | reverse complement strand
AGTGATATTTTTCACAATTAAATCTCAATGTAGAACCACTATATTTTCAATTTAATAGCAAAAAATCTCATCTCCAATAGTACTCTTAAAAACACACCAATAATTATTTTACACTACTTAAACATATCGTTAATCTAATATTAATATCCACAAAGTAACTTTGTAACGCAAAAGTGCAGATTGAAATTTATGGGAAAAGAGCCGAAAAAATATAAAACTATTGTGATGTCTGATGTGCATTTAGGGTCTAAGTGGTCAAAGACAAAGCAGGCAACCCTATTTTTGAGGCGCAATAGCTGCGAGACTCTCATTCTTTGTGGGGATATAATTGATGGATGGTCAATTATGCGTGGTAGTAGTATGAAATGGAAGCGTCGTCATACAAACTTCATACAGGCTGTTTTGGATATGTCGGTGGATACCAAGATCATATATTTGAGAGGCAACCATGACGACTTTTTGGATCGTCTACTGCCTATGAGTCTATACAATATATCGGTTGTTAAGGATTATATCTTCACCTCGAACGGTCAAAAGTACTATGTACTCCACGGTGATATATTTGATTACGTGACCAGCTCAATGAGTTGGTTGGCAAAGTTAGGGGATGTTGGTTACTCTATGTTGTTGTGGTTTAACAATATCTATAATCGTTATAGAGCGAAGAGGGGTTTGCCATACAATTCAATTTCGCAGAAAATAAAGAATAAGGTGAAGGCTTCGGTCTCCTATATTGGTGATTTCGAGAAGCATATAGTTGACGTAGCAAAGAGCCGCGATTGTCGTAATGTAATTTGTGGACATATACACCATCCAGATATTAAACAATATGGAGATGTGAGATATCTCAATTCGGGTGATTGGGTGGAGTCCCTTTCGGCACTTACCGAGGATTTTGATGGTAATTGGGCAATTTATCAAGAAGAACATAGTAGTAAAACAGAAAATAGCGATGACAATGAATGAGATTTACAATCGAGAGATTAGTTGGCTTGAGTTCAATGATCGAGTGCTTCAAGAGGCTCAAGATCGACGAGTGCCTCTTGTGCAGCGACTTCGTTTTTTGGGTATCTTCTCAAATAATCAGGATGAATTTATAAAGGTTAGGATAGCAAACTTAATAAGATATAGCGCTATGAAGGGGAGCCTTCAGCCTGTGATGACGGCGGGTTACGCCCCAGCTGACTTGTTGCCTATTCTTAACAACAAAATAAAGACTTCGCAAGAGCTATTCCGCAATACATATCGAGACATCATCAAAGAGATGGAGGGCGAGGGTATTTATGTTGTGGATAATACGGCGCTGAGCCAAGAGCAGTTGGAGTTTTGTCGCAATTACTACCTTTCGGTATTGAGTGTTCGTTTGGTTCCAATAATCATACGCAAGCGCGAGAAATTACCATTTTTACCCGATGGAAAGACATATCTTGCAGTTAAAATGACCTCCGAGAAGAGCGTTCGTTTTGCTGTTTTGCAGGTGCCTGTAAGTGATGCCTCGCCTCGTTTTGTGGTGCTTCCGAGCGAGCAAGGTCGTACGGATATAATCTTTGTTGATGATATCATTAGACTCTTTTTGGATGATATCTTCTTTATGTTCTCCTATGACTCTATCTCCGCCTATACATTTAAAATTATTCGAGACGCGGAGTTTATCATAGACGATAATGTCTCGATGAGTATCTCACAGAAGATGTCACTAGGCATTTCTGGCAGAGAGAAGGGGCGCCCTATTAGGCTGATCTATGACTATGAGATGCCCGTAGATCTTTTGGCAACCATATCCAAGAAGTTTGGATTTAAATCTTCAGATCAAACAGATGCTGGCGGTAAGTATCACCTAATGCGCGATTTAATGCGTTTTCCCAAGGTGCATCAAGACCTTGAGAGTCGCAATCCCAAGCCTCTTATCCATCCTCGTGTAGATCCATTTGATAGCATCTTGAAGGTTACTCGCAAACAAGACCTACTGCTCTGTTACCCTTACCACACGTTCAACCACATGATTGACTTTTTGCGTGAGGCGGCTATTGATCCTCGAGTGCAGTCGATTGCAATTACTCTTTACCGCACGGCAAACAACTCAAAGGTGATTAACGCGTTGCTTAATGGTGCAAAGAACGGTAAGCGAGTAACCGCACTGGTTGAACTTAAGGCTCGTTTTGATGAAGAGCACAATATCAGTACGGTTGATATTCTGCAAAGCGGGGGTGTTAAGGTTATAACGAGTCAAGAGACGCTTAAGGTACACAGCAAGCTGGTGCTTGTGGAGCGCCAAGAGGCGGCTAGTTTAAAGGGTTATGTCTATGTGGGAACAGGTAACTTTAATGAGAGTACAAGTTTGATATATAGTGATTTCGGACTGTTGACAGCAAATCCAGATATCGCAAATGACGCACGTAAAGTATTCAACTACTTGGAGAATCCACACAATCACCCCGTCTTTAAGGAGTTGTTGGTTTCGCCATATTACTTGCGCGAGGAGATTGAGAGCCTTATAATGGGTGAGATCAAAAATGCTAAAAACGGTAAAAAGGCATCAATAAGGGGTAAGTTCAACTCTCTTACAGATATCAAGATGATTAAACTACTTTACAAAGCATCGCAGGCGGGAGTTAAGGTGAAACTTATCGTTCGCGGAACATGCTGTCTAAGAGCAGGGGTTAAGGGGTTGAGCGAGAATATCGAAGTTCGAAGTATTGTAGATAAATACCTTGAGCACGCTCGAATGTTTGTATGCCATAATAGCGGTAAATCAATGACCTATATTATGAGTGCCGACTTAATGACGCGTAACTTAGATCGTCGCGTGGAGGTGGGTGTGCGAATTTATGATAAGCAGATTGAAAAGACTCTACATAAGTATTTTGATATTCAGTGGCGAGATAACGAAAAGGCGCGTATTATAGCAGCGCCGTACGATAATCGTTATGTAGAGAGGTGTGACGATGGTGCCCTGCATCGTAGCCAAGTTGAATTGTTTGAAGCCTTTGAGGCGGGTCAACTGTAATATTTTTGACATTAATAAATTCTTCAGCAAACAATGAGTAGAGAGACTTACGCAGCAATAGATATAGGTTCTAACGCAATACGCTTACTTGTAAATTATGTAAGTAACAAAAACGATTTTAAGAAGGCAGCGTTTATACGTGTGCCTCTTCGCTTAGGAGAGGATGTCTTTAATGAGGGTGCTATAACCCCCGAGAAGTGCGACAAGTTATGTGAAGCAATGTCGGCATTTTCGGCAGTTATGAAGACTTTTGATGTGAAGAGCTATCGTGCGTGTGCGACAAGTGCAATGAGAGAGGCGCGCAATGGAGCCGATATTGTCAACTATATAAACCACAACTGTGGTGTAGATATTGATATAATATCGGGGCAAGAGGAGGCACGTCTTATTTTTGAGGCTGGAGATATCGCCAATTTAACTAGCGGAGCTGCTCGCTACCTATTTGTTGACGTAGGTGGTGGTAGTACCGAAGTGACTCTTTATAGTGATAATAAACGTGTTGTTTCGGACTCTTTTCCCTTAGGTACGGTGAGGATGATTACGGGTAAAGGTATTGCTCGTGAGGAGATGACGCGCTTTAAGGAGTGGTTGGAGAGTGTTGTGCTGCCACATAAGCCAACGGTAATAGTTGGGTCAGGGGGTAACATAAGCAAAATACATAAGCTCCTTAGTAAAAAAGATGGAGAGTCATTTAGTTATGTTGAGTTAAAAGTATTATACACCTACATCAAGGATATGAGCTATGATGAGCGAATCAATTGCTTTGGTTTAAACCCCTATCGTGCAGATGTGATTGTCCCTGCTATGAAGATATTTAGTACGGTCGCAAAGTGTTGCCGCATAAACGAGATTATAGCACCTCGGATAGGTCTCGCGGAGGGTATTATCCACCATTTGTCCATACAAAAGCGAAAATTAAAGCTATAATATGGTTTGTACGCTTGATATTTTGCTTTAGAATGATTATTTTTGCGGGAACCCGTGTTTCTCAATAATCTTCATGAACCTAAGAAGTCCCAAAAATATTGTTATAATTGCATCGTCGCTCTGTCTGATATTAGCCATCGTGGTTAATGTTGCCACAGCTCAGAGAAAGCGGTCTCCACTCCCAAAACAACATAAACAAGAAACGGTACCAACTAAAGCCGTAGTATCGATTAATAAGATATTAAATAACGAGATCTGCGAGGCAGAGGGGGTGAAATACCTTGATCGCACGATCGAAAAGTTTATGCGTAAGTGGGGAATCAAAGGAGGTTCTTTCGCTCTAATGCGTGGCGATAGCTTGATCTACGCAAAGGGTTATGGATACGCAAATTTAGAGGATGGTGTTCGTTGTGACGTTGGTCACACCTTTAGAATAGCCTCGGCATCGAAACTTATCACCGCCACAGCGATAATGAAACTCAGTGAACAAGGACTCTTGTCGCTTGATTCTCAGGTTTTTGGCGAGGATGGTATCTTGAACGACTCTATGTTTTTGGATATTAAGTCAAAGTATCTCAAAAAGATCACTGTTGAGCACCTTCTTCGTCACACTTCGGGCTTCTCCTCTCCCATAGGAGATGTTGCGTTTAACAATGCGGGTGTTGCACGAACACTAGATAAATCGCTACCACTAAGCCTTGATGATATGGTTGTATACGCATCTCGCAACCGATTAAGGTATCAGCCAGGTGGCAGTTACGACTACTCAAATCTGGGCTATCTCGTACTTACCAAGATTATTGAAAAGGTTACAGCGATGGATTACGAGAGGTATGTTCAAGACTCAATACTCCACCCTGCGGGATGTTATGATATGCATATAGGTCGAAATTTTAGCCGTGAGAGAGCCTTTAATGAGGTCTCGTACTACGAGGTAAAGGAGGCTGAACCAGTGGCGGCATGTGATGGCAGCGGCAAGCAGACGATGAAGAGCAATGGAGGAAATAATGTGACACTACTAAGTGGAGCTGGTGGATGGGTTGCTTCATCCGTGGAGTTGCTTCGTTTTGTCGCTGCTGTAAATAACGACCCCACCAAGAGGGATGTGCTGAGTAGTAAGAGCATCAAGACGATGACCTACGCTTCAAAAAAGACAAAGCCAATAGGTTGGGCTACAATAAACTCGGATAACTGGCAACGCAGTGGCTCGATGGCTGGTACATGTGCACTTATTAAGCGTCAAAAAGATGGTTATACGTGGGTCTTTTTAGCTAATAGTTCGGTGTGGATTGGACCTAATATTAGCCGTTATACAAGCAATACTATAACCTACGCGATATCTCGCATCAAGGAGTGGCCCAAGCGCGATCTCTTTATGTATGAGCCTCCTGCCGAGGATTAATAATTATATCTAATCTTGCTTTAATTAATTATTTTATATAATTTTGCCGTCAAATACATTACATGGTGATTTTGTATAAAATAATTTCTCTAACTCTGCTGAATTCAACCTGCAAATGCAACTGAATTCATATTAATAATTTGTTTAAATTTTTCATTTGGTGTGAGGTATCCGAGTCTTTTACGAGGACGATTATTTAGCTTGTTTTCAATC
>JBCQVD010000116.1:0-5560 GCA_047173405.1 Rikenellaceae bacterium | reverse complement strand
ATCGTTGAGGCTGATCGAGGATAATTCGGAATTTCCGAACTTGTAAGAGATCCTTACGAGTTGCGTATGACACAAATATGTCATTAATCCTATTGGATAACCCGAAAATATTAGTACATTTGTGCTATCAATAGCCGTAGTAGCTATTTGGTATGCACCGAAATCGCCTCAGAGATGTAACAATCTTTGGGGTGTTTTCATTTGAGGTTGAAAATTATCGGCAATTTATCGGCAAAAACAGAAAAGCAAAAACGCCAACCATCTAAATAATAGACAATTAGCGTTTTGCAAAGTGATCCCGACAGGATTCGAACCTGTGACCCACAGCTTAGAAGGCTGTTGCTCTATCCAGCTGAGCTACGAGACCATCAAACGACCTAGTAATTACTAGATTGCCCGCAAAGATAAGAAAAAATTATCAAAAGACAACTAACTACTATTTAAAAAAGAGAAAAAAGATTACCTTTGTGAGGTAAACTCGTTGTTTAAATTTAGATTTTCTCCAAGTGTCTGATATTCTCAAAGGTCTCAACACCGCTCAAAGAGAGGCGGTTATAAACTATAATTCACCATCGCTAATTATTGCTGGTGCTGGCTCGGGAAAGACCCGTGTATTAACGTCGCGCATTGCCTACATGATCGAAAATGGGGTGAATCCAGCGAATATATTGGCGCTGACATTTACAAACAAGGCAGCTGCGCAGATGCGTGAAAGGATTGCCGAGATGATGCCCGACGGTCGTAGCCGCTGGATTCGAATGGGTACCTTTCACTCTATCTTTGCGCGTATCCTTCGTGAAAACGCCGCGGCGATTGGGTTCCCTGAGACTTATACTATCTACGAACCTACGGATTGTAAGAACCTCATAAAGACCATTATAAAGGAGCTTAACTTGCCTGACGATAAGTACAAACCACAGAATATACTCTCGCGCATATCGTACGCCAAGAACTCGCTTGTGACGCCTGGCGCATACGTCGCCAACACAAACTATGCAGCCGAAGATCGCCAAAAGAGGATTCCTGAGTTTGGAAATATATATAATCTGTACTGTGCTCGTTGTCGCCAAAATGCAGCGATGGATTTTGATGATCTGCTGCTTCAAACCAATATTTTGTTCAGGGACCACGCCGATATTTTAGCTCGTTATCAAGAGCAGTTTAAGTATATATTAGTCGATGAGTATCAGGATACTAACTACGCGCAGTATATCATTATCCGTCGCCTATCGCAACTCCACTCGATGGTCTGCGTAGTGGGTGACGATGCTCAGAGTATCTACTCGTTTCGAGGCGCTAAGATTGAGAATATCATGAACTTCAAGCGCGACTACCCAACGGCGATGACCTTTAAGTTGGAGCAGAACTACCGCTCGACACAGACTATTGTCGATGCCGCGAACTCAGTGATCGAGAAGAACTCGAAGCGCATGGACAAGCGCTGCTTCTCGGCTGGTGAGCAGGGCGAAAAGATTGCAATAATACGCACCTACACAGACCGTGAGGAGGCTGAGGTTGTAGCCAAGAACATACGTGACCGCATGGCCTCCACGAGCGATCCATACTCCGAGGTGGCGGTGCTCTATCGTACTAATAATCAATCACAAGCCATAGAGGAGGCACTGCGTCGCAAGAGTATCCCTTATAAGATTTACAAGGGTAACTCGTTCTACGAGCGCAAGGAGATCAAGGATGTGCTTGCTTATATAAGGTTGGTAGTTAACGTACGTGACGATGAGGCGTTCAAGCGCATTATCAACTACCCCACGCGCGGTATTGGAGCCACCACAGTTGAGAGGATAGCCACCATCGCCACAGACCAACAGAAGTCGATGTGGGAGGCGATCGACACACTCACCTTGGAGAGCGCGAGTGATGCCGTGCAGAAGGGCATCATCCGCAAAGTTGCCGATTTCGTGGAGTTGATACGTTCAATTTCACTCAAGAGGGAGGAGCTTTCGCTGTACGACTTCGGACTTCTTATAGCCACACGCTCGGGCATACTACCGACACTCCGCACGCAGAACACCCCCGAGGCGACAAGCGCGGTGGATAACATCGAGGAGCTACTCAACACAATGCAGCTCTTCAACGAGCAGGTGGAGGCTGAGATCCGCTCAGGCGAGAGAGAGGAGAGCGAAGTGGCAACCATCGAGGAGTGGATGCAGAGTATTATGTTGCTCTCGGATATGGATAACGACAACCCTGATGACAACAACAAGGTGACACTAATGACGGTACACTCGTCAAAGGGGCTAGAGTATAAATATATCTATATCATAGGTTGCGAGGAGAACCTCTTTCCATCGCAGCGCGCAGTCGAGGCGGGCGATATCGAGGAGGAGCGCCGACTATTCTACGTTGCGATGACTCGCGCTAAGGAGGCAGCGACAATATCTTACTGCGAGATGCGTTTTAAGTGGGGCAACATGGAGTTTTCTCGACCTAGCTGCTTCCTCAACGAGATAGATCCTAAGTTCTTGGATGTTGAGCTTTGCGACGAGTCGAACGCCACACCACAACGAGGAGGTGGAGGTGGAGCACCTCAACGAACAACCCGCGGCTCTCAGGGCGGTAGCGCAATTGATACTCTACGTCAGCGCTTTGATGTAAGGTACCAAAGCCGCACAGAGGCTAAACCAGCGCCACAACCACAGCGTGAGCCAGTACGCTCCACGGTGGGCATGCGTAGTATTGGTGTGCGACGAGACGACTCACCTCAAAACACAACCTCGGCGGGGGGTTACTCGGTAGGCGAGAGAGTTGAACATCCAAAATTCGGACGAGGACAAATTGTGGAGATCGAAGGTCTTGCGCAGGATAATAAGTTAATAATTGAGTTTGAGGGCTTTGGTAAAAAGACGCTACTTGCTAAATTTGCGAAGCTAACGAAGAGATAGGACAATGAGAGTTGAGCAGCGATACAGAGCCATCATCGAGTGGTTTCAACAAAATATGCCCACCGCAGAGAGTGAGCTAAACTACACCACGCCCTTTGAGCTGTTGGTGGCGGTGATTCTCTCGGCTCAATGTACCGACAAGAGGGTTAACCTCACCACGCCCGCTCTGTTCGAGGTCTACGGCACACCGCAAAAGATGGCGCAAGCAACTGCCGATGAGATATATCCATTTATTCGAAGCATATCGTACCCCAACAACAAGGCTAAAAACCTAGCCTCCATGGCACGTATGTTGTGTTCGGATTATGGCGGCGAGGTACCCGACGACCTCAATGAGCTTCAGCGTCTTAGCGGCGTGGGGCGCAAGACAGCCAACGTGATGGGGGCGGTACTCTGGAACCGCGAAGTGATGCCTGTGGATACTCACGTCTTTAGGGTCTCGGCGCGCATTGGGCTAACACGAGGTGCTAAGACACCGCTTCAGTGTGAGCTACAACTCGAAAAACATATACCCCCGCAACTGCTCCCCGTGGCGCACCATTGGTTGATACTCCACGGTCGTTACACCTGCATCGCCCGCGCCCCAAAGTGCAAGGAGTGCGGGATAAAGGAGTGGTGCCGCGAGTATCAGAAAATTGAAAAATCTAAAAAACCAAAAATATGAAAAAACTAACGATCTTTGGACTACTGCTGCTATTTATGGCTAGCTGCACGGAGGAGAACATAACGCTCCCAGAGGCTCAACCAGAGGATGTCTCAGATGATATCGAAGCGACAGTCTACATGGACGAACTTCTATGTAGCTACTACCTCTACGCCGAGGAGTACGCCTCAATTACCCGCGATACCGACATGATGTATGACGACTTCCTTGAGACAACACTCACCTCAATGCAGACCAATACGCTCGACTATAAGAATGGCTACCTCTATAGCTTCGTGACTCGTACAGCACGCAGCGCAGCGAGCCTGTCTAGTCGTAGCTCGGCAATCCCCGACAGCGGTATGAGTTTGGGGTTTGTATCTTTCACCTTAACAACATATGGCAGCAGCAACTCTGTGGCGCTAGGTGTCAATGGTGTGTACAAAGAGTCATCGGCCGAGGAGATCGGCTTTGTGCGCGGCTACTTTATAACACATGTCAATGGTGAGGAGCTGACAACAAGTAACTACTACGACTCCGCAGTGGCTCTACTCTATCCCTCGGACTCAACACCCGTCGAGCTAACTGTTGAACTAACCACCTCGGCACTTGTATCCTCTAGCTTGACAGCACAGACAGTCTCAATCTCAGCCAAAGAGACAGAGTACAACCCAGTGCTCAAGAGCGAGATCTACAACGATAATATCGGCTACTTAGTCTACTCTAGTTTTATTAAGTCTACAACGCGCCTTGAGGAGGCGATGGCATCGTTCGCAGCGGCGGGTGTTACCGACCTAATCCTCGACCTTCGACTCAATGGCGGTGGCTACAACGACTCCGCAAACGTGATGGCTAGCTGCATTGCAGGCTCTGCGCACGTTGGCGATCTATTCAACAAACGCATCTACAATCCATACATATCAGATAGTGACGAGTTCTTTATGAGCGTTAGCGGCAGCCCCTACCTTGGTCTCTCACGCATATATTGCCTTGTGAGCGACTCTACGGCATCGGCAAGCGAGCTTGTGATAAATGGACTCGAAGGTATTGATATCGAGGTGATACTCATCGGCGAGACTACCAACGGCAAAAATGTCGGCATGTATGAGTTTATCTTCAGCACAGAGAGCTGGACATACGAATTCTACCCTATCTGCTTTAGGTCGGTCAACGCAAAGGATTGGGGTAGTTACGAGAATGGATTTACCCCAGACTACTACGTCGACGAGTGGAATGGAGGGGCTAACTTTAGCGACTTCACCCAGAGCGAGGCTCTCGTTGCAAAGGCGATATCGCTTATTAGTGGCGAGGCTACATCATCGGCTCACAGCATCTCGAAATCGGGAGCTTCACTCTCTAAGAGGGAGGTTATACTTGGCGCTGGTCAATTCAATGGCTCTATTGCAGTGAAATAAATCACCATAGAGACCATATTGTTCGCAATAAATTTGTATCTTTGCCATTTATAAACGTCAAGTATGGGAATGTTAAAAGTATTAGCTAAGCAGAGCGCCATTTATGGGGTCAGCACGATCGTAGGTCGTCTGCTGGGCTATCTTCTAACACCCTACTTCACACGTATCTTCGAGCGCGAGGAGTATGGAATAATCACAGATCTATACGCTCTCATACCCTTTGCGCTGGTTGTCCTCTCGCTGGGTATGGAGTCTAGTTACTTCCGCTACGCAGCCAAAGCTGAAGAACAAAACTCAACACTCAAGGCAATAACCGAAGCTAAAGAACGCCTCTTCTCAACAACGTGGGGCATTACAACGCTCGCCGCTATTGGGTTTATGGCGCTTGCGACTCTATTCCTATCACCCATCGCAGAGGCTATGGGCGAGGCGTACACCAACCACAAAGAGTATGTGTTGATTGTGGCGGGTATCGTCTTCTTCGATGTCTGCTCGCTAGTCCCCTTTGCGCGCCTAAGAGAGAGGGGCGAAGCGGTAAAGTATGTCGGCATCAAGCTAGTTGCTATAACCCTTCAAGTTGGGTTTAGTTTTGGCTTTGGCTT
>JBCQVD010000115.1:0-5610 GCA_047173405.1 Rikenellaceae bacterium | reverse complement strand
GTTCATCTCTTTCGTAGAGATACCTCAAGGCTAACTACCCATCGGAGTATATGGCGGCGCTACTGAGCCGAAACTTAGCCGATATCAAGACGCTGACGGTCTATATGAACGAGGCGAACCGCATGGGAATCAAGGTGCTTGGTCCATGTATCAACGAGTCGCGCACTAAGTTCTCGACCAACACCACGGGAGACGTTCGCTTTGGACTTGCAGCGATTAAGGGCGTGGGCGAGGCGGCTGTACTGAGTATCATTGCAGAGAGAGAAAAAGGTGGTCACTTTACAGATATATACGACTTTATCGAGAGGGTTAACTTCTCGGTTGTCAACCGCAAGTGTATCGAGAGTCTTGCTCAGGCGGGAGCTTTCGACTCTCTATTTGAACTCCACAGAAGCAAACTCTTCGCCCCCGACGCCAACAACATACTATTCCTTGACCACCTTATAAAGTATGGGCAGAGGGTACAGCAGGAGAAAAACAACACCCAACAGAGCCTCTTTGGAGGTGACTTCAACGGCGAGGATATCAAGAGACCAACACCTCCACCATCGATTGACTGGAGCAGCCTTGTGACGCTCAACAAAGAGCGCGAAGTGATAGGTCTATTTCTCTCGGCGCACCCTCTCGATGAGTATCGCGTCATAATGGAGAAGATGTGCAAGACTCAGCTCTCGGCTCTTAGCGACCTCGACTCACTCGAAGGTCAAGAGATTGGCTTTGCGGGGATGGTCACCTCGGTGAAGAACCTCACCACAAAGGGAGGTAAGCCGTTCGGACGATTTACCATGGAGGACTATAACGGAACTCACGAGTTTACACTCTTTGGCAAGGATTATGAAACCTTTAGACGCTACCTCTACGACGACTACTTCCTCTACGTAAGAGCGAAGGTTCAAAAACACCCATACCGAGAGAATAGCCTAGAGCTTAAGATACTCTCAATGGTGCAACTTAGCGAGATGGCGGAGTCAATACTCAAGGAGCTGATAATATATGTACCAACTGATTACATAACGCCTAACAGCATCAAGCAACTAAGCGAAAAGGTACAACAAGCAAAGGGTAATATCCAACTAAAGGTTAAACTCTATGATGCAGATCTAAGGGTGGGGATATCACTCTTCTCGAAGAGTCACAAAGTCTCCCTCGATAATAACTTGGTGGGATTTTTGGAGGATAATAATTTACATTATACAATAGCATAAACATTAAATAATTAAAACAATGGCAGTACAAATCACAAACGAGAATTTTGAGACTTTGATCTCTGGCGCACAACCTGTAGTAATCGACTTTTGGGCAGAGTGGTGCGGACCATGTCGTACTATTTCACCAATTATCGAGGAGTTAGCAATGGAGTACGATGGTCGTATCATCGTAGGTAAGTGCGACGTTGAGGATAACGACGATATCGTGTCACGCTTCGGCATCCGCAACATCCCAACAATCATCATGCTTAAAGGTGGCGAGATCGTAGACAAGCACGTTGGCGCAGCATCCAAAGATGCCCTCAAAGCAAAACTAGAGATGTTGTTGTAAAAGAAAAAACTAACTCAAACTATTATCAAAATGAAAATTGGTGTAATAGTATCTACGTACAACAATCCAAAGTGGTTGCAAATAGCACTTTGGGCACTCCTTAATCAGACTAAGCTCCCCGACGAGGTACTTATTGCTGATGATGGTTCAACAGAGCAAACCAAAGAGGTGATTGATAGAGTTGCAAAAAACGCACCTTTTAAAATGCTACATATTTGGCATGAAGATAAGGGGTTCAGAAAGTGCGATATACTAAACAAGGCTGTCGCTGCTTCAACTGCAGAATACCTTATATTTATAGACCAAGATTGTATAGCACGAAGAGATTTCTTGGAGGCTCACGCGAAAGAGGCACAAAAAGGATATCTTCTCTCTGGAGGTGTTGTTATGCTTCCTATGGATGTAAGCAACGCCATAGATGAGCAGAACATTAAGAGTGGTGATGCTTTTAATATTGAATGGCTTAAATCAGCAGGTTATAAAGCAAACTTTAAAACTTCTAAACTCTGGAAAAGCCCTCTTTTTGCCTATATCATGAATCATATCACCCCCGCAAAAGCAACATGGAATGGCGGAAACACCTCTACATGGAGGGAGTATATCATAGCCGCCAATGGCTTTAACGAGGATATGAAATATGGCGGTGAGGATCGCGAATTTGGAGAACGTCTATTCAACCGTGGAATCAAAGCCAAACAGCTACGTTATTCGGCAATTATGCTCCACCTTGACCATAAGCGACCGTACAAAAACCAAGAGTTGATAGAACTGAACAAATCTATTCGTCGTAACACTCGTAAAAACAAAATTACAGTTACTCCACACGGAATAGAGAAACTCTGAAACATCTACTACTGCCAAAATGGCAGTAGTATTTTTTTGGCACGGAGTTTGACCTTTTCAGAATGTTATTTTAAATTTTAAAACTGAGAATCCATTTAAAGTTATGAAAAACGGAACTATTGGAGTTACCTCCGAAAACATTTTCCCTGTAATCAAGAAATTTCTATACTCCGACCATGAGATATTTCTTCGCGAGTTGGTATCAAATGCAGTCGACGCAACACAAAAACTCAAGACCCTCTCATCGCGCGGCGAGGCTAAGGGCGAGCTAGGCGATCTAACAATTCAAGTAACCCTCAACAAGGAGGCTAAGACCCTATCAATCACCGATCGCGGTGTGGGAATGAGTCAAGCTGAGGTGGATAAATATATCAACCAGATAGCCTTCTCGGGTGCCGAGGAGTTTATGGAGAAGTACAAGGATCAAGCGATCATCGGACACTTCGGTCTTGGTTTCTACTCCGCTTTTATGGTGAGCGACAAGGTTGAGATCTTCACTCAATCCTTCCGCGAGGAGGAGCCATCAGTACACTGGAGCTGCACTGGCTCACCCGAGTTTGAGATGCAGGAGCTTGACGAAAAGCGCGAGCGCGGAACAACAATCGTGATGCACCTAAGTGACGACGCGGCGGAGTATGGCGAGAAGTCAAAGATCGACTCACTGCTTAAGAAATACTGCCGTTTCTTGCCTATTCCAATCGCCTTTGGTAAGGTTCAAGAGTGGAAGGATGGCGCTTATATTGACACCGACAACGACAACATCGTAAACTCAGTAGAGCCAATCTGGAACCACAAACCTAGCGAGATCACCGAGGAGAAGTACAAGGAGTTCTACCGCGAGCTATACCCAACGCTTGAGGATCCATTGTTCTCGATTCACCTCAATATCGACTACCCTTTCAACCTCACAGGAGTACTCTACTTCCCTAAGTTGACCAACAACTTCGAGGCGCACAAAAACCGCATACAGCTATACTGCAATCAGGTATATGTAACCGACCAAGTGGAGGGTATCGTACCAGAATATTTGACACTTCTGCATGGTGTTATCGACTCACCAGATATTCCACTTAACGTATCGCGCAGCTACCTACAAAGTGACTCAAACGTTAAGAAGATCTCATCATATATCACACGTAAGGTTGCTGACCGCCTACAAGAGCTATTCAACACCATGCGCGAGGATTACGAGAGTAAGTGGGACGACCTCAAGATCTTTGTGGAGTATGGAACACTCACCGACGAGAAGTTTGCCGACAAGGCTCAAAACTTCATGCTCTGGAAGAGTATCGACGGTTCATACTTCACCGACAAGGAGTACACCGAGAAGATCCGCGAGGCTCAGACCGACAAGGACAACACTCTCGTTATTCTATACACCGACAACGCGACCGAGAAGTACTCGTTTGTTGAGGCGGCAAAGGGCAAGGGTTACGATGTTCTTATCATGGATGGACAGCTCGATAGCCACTACATCAACTGGTACGAGTCGAAGAATAAAGAGTGTCGTTTTGTACGCGTAGATAGCGACGTTATCGACAAGCTAATTCCTCGCAATGAGAACCTTACAATGACACTCTCGACAACTCAGCAGGATATCATGCGCCCCGTATTCGAGAGCCAGCTACCAACTGAGGAGTCGATATCGTACAGCATCACTTTTGAGGCTATGAGCAGCGACAGCTCGCCTGTGGTAATCACACAAAACGAGTATATGCGTCGTATGAAGGAGATGGCAGCGACAGGTGGCGGCGGCATGAGCCAATTCTACTCTCAGATGCCCGATAACTTCACAATCGCGGTCAATGGTAACCACCCTATCGTTCTCGATATACTGTCAGGCGTCGAGGGTGAGTATGGCGACAAGCTACGCACCATGACAAAGAAGATTGATGCCGCAGTGGTTGAGGAGCAACGCTTTGATGAGGTAGTGAAGGATAAGAAAGAGGAGGATCTAAGCTCCGAAGAGAAGCAGATGCGCACCGACCTTAGTGAGAAGGTGACAACACTTCGCGACGAGCGCAACACGCGCCTACGCGAGATTGGCGAGAAGAACAACCTCGTAAAGCAGATCATCGACCTCGCACTTCTTAGTAACGGCATGCTTAAGGGTAAGAACCTCACCGAGTTTATACAGCGCTCGATCTCTCTAATCGAGAAGTAAAACACACAACGGGCAGTTTCTTGCAATGCCTCTTACTGCCCTGCGCGGGCAGCGGCGGGGTGCTCCCCGCAGAGCTATTCTTTTGTAGCGGTTTGATTTAAGAACTGCGTTCTACAATAAAAAGTGTTGAGCGTTAAGCGTTAAATGTTAAATATTAAAAAACTTAACACTTAACACTTAACGCTTAACATTAAACACTTAACGCTTAAACATTCATATATTAAATCCCGCAGATCTCTCGCATCTCGGCAATAAAACGAACGGCAAGCGACTCAGCCTCCGCTTCGCTCTTAGCCTCGGTGTAGATTCTAACTATTGGCTCTGTGTTTGACTTGCGAAGGTGTACCCAACACTCCTCAAAGTCAATCTTCACACCATCAATATCGGTCACCTGCTCACCTGCGTAACGCTCCTTCATGGTCGAAAGCAGGGAGTCGACATCTATTGCTGGTGTCAACTCAATCTTATTCTTTGAGGCGTAATACGCTGGATAGCTCGCCTTAAGTTCACTCATTGTACCTCCGCGCTTTGCGAAGTGTGTTAAGAAGAGCACAACACCCACCAACGAGTCACGGCCATAGTGAGACTCAGGGTATATAACTCCGCCATTACCCTCACCACCAATCACTGCCGAGCACGCCTTCATCTGCGCAACGACATTCACCTCGCCCACAGCCGAAGCGAAGTACTCACAGCCGTGAGCACGCGTCACATCTCGAAGTGCACGCGATGAGCTGAGGTTTGATACAGTACTACCCTTCACCTTTGAGAGAATATAGTCAGCCACAGCGACCAGAGTGTACTCCTCGCCAAACATCTCGCCATCCTCACAAACAAGTGCCAAACGGTCAACATCGGGGTCGACAACAATTCCCAAATCAGCCCCTTCGGATTTAATAACCTCCGAGATCTGGGTAAGGTTCTCCTTTAGTGGTTCGGGGTTGTGAGCAAAGAGACCCGTAGGCTCGCAGTTAATTTCTACAACCTCGCAACCCAACTCACGAAGTAGCTTCGGTATAACAACGCCTCCAATTGAGTTTACTGCATCGACTACAACCTTAAAA
>JBCQVD010000013.1:0-29791 GCA_047173405.1 Rikenellaceae bacterium | reverse complement strand
GCCGCTGCCTGCGCAGGTGGTAAGAGGCAATGTTTTATTATTAACGTGAGTTTTGGATAAGAAATTCTTATTCAAAACACCTCTAAAAGAGAGTCTCCCCAAACGGTTTGGGGAGATGCAAGAGGGGTTTATCGAATATACATCGGCTTTTTAAAGCCGATAACCTGAGTTTTAGATATGGGAAATTGATAAAACTGGCAGGTAAACAATAAATTTCCCTTATCCAAAACTCAGGTTATTAGCCAATGATATCTTTGATGCACTCTGCGACGTGGCGTGGTGTGATATCGACCATGCACTGTTGGTATACAGCCATCTTACACTTGCCGCGTCCATCCTTAGTGCATGGGCGGCACTTCATGTCGCGTTCGAGGATCTTCGTTGTTGGTGCCGAAGGGAAACCAAAAGCAGTGGGACCCATAAGGGCAAGTGTCGGCACTCTAAAGAGGTCGGCTGCGTGCATTAGACCAGTGTCGGCACTAACGACTATATTAGATTTATAGACTATGTAGCACGACTCGTCTAGGGAACATCGACCCGCCATATTCACGACCCGCTCGGGCGCTACGTCTGCTATACCTTGACAGAAACTATCTTGTGGACCAGCCAAAATCACAAAACGGTGGTCGGGTAGCTCTCTTACTAGCTGCTGCCACTGCTCGGGTGCCCAGCTCTTCATTGCCCAGTTTGATGATGGGACGATGGTCACGCAGTTGTCGGTTACCAGAGAGTCGAACTTGTCGCTATATGAGGCTGAGAAACTCCACTCTTTGTTAACGGGGAAATCTGTAATGCCCCATTTCTTGAGAGGCTTCTGGAATGATGCGACGCTCTTAAATGGTCTGTCAAAGAGGTTTACTCTAAACTTAAAGAGCATCAAACGCTTAAATCGCTCCTTACTTCTGACAGCTAGCTTCGCACCACAAAGCGGCGCAAAGGGCGCGAGGATGAGTTTGAGAATCGAAGAACGTAGATTGTTATGGGCATCATATATGTAGTCGTACCTCTCTTGGCGTAGCTCTTTAGCCATCTGGACAAGCCCCGAGAGACCACTCTTGCGATCAAACCTCCACACTTTGCCGATGCGTGCGTCCATAGAGAGTACGCCCGACATATCCTTGCGCGTGATCCAGTCAATGCGGGCTGTTGGGAACTTAGAGAGGATCCCATCCATAACACTCATTGTCTGTATAATGTCGCCAATGGAGCTAAAGCGAACAATCAGGAATTTAGGCTCTTTAGAGTTATTCATAGTCTGCGTATAGCTAACTATATAAAACTACTCTTGATCCCACGAGGTGATGAAATACCTCTGGCTCTTGATAAGGTTACGACCTTGAAGCACCATCATCTTAGACTCTGTGAGGAGGTTCAGATATAGCTGACTTAGACGTGTGGAGCCTTGTTCTGGGCTGTTCTTGATACGGCGCAGCTGTTTCTTGATGGTGTCGGCGATCTTCTCAAAGAGTGCATCCCTCATAAGCATAATCTCCTCAATGTCGGAGTAGCTCTTATTGAGCAACATCTCGTTGATCTTATCGAAGATCTCCTCAACGCTATTATTCACGCTCATAAGATCAACAATCTGCTCCTTGGAGAAGCCTTGGTGGTGGTTGTTGATATGCTCGAATGAAGGTGTTGTGATACGCACTAGAGCATTTGTGATCTCGACGGTATAGTCAACAACCTGTACGTAGAAGTGACCTGTGTTGATATTATTTCGCTCCAAGTGGTTGAGTGTCGAGATGATATTGTTTTTTCTATATCGAGCGCGTTCGTTAAGTTCGTTAGCTTCGATATTAAGGTCTCGGAGGACTTTGCGGTTCTCCTTGAAGATAGCAACAAGGGTGCGGTTGTATATACTAATCGCCTTCTGAGTATTCTCTAACACCTCAGTCGAGCAGCTAAATAACACCTCTTCGACTGTTCCTTTGGCAAGGATATCGTACTCCTTCTTGCTTGTTGCCTCAACCTTGTTGGGCTTACTAAAGAAGTTGCTACGAACAACCATAAAGACACATAGTGAAACGACTAGAACACAAGCGATCCATCCTCCCCAAATAAGAATTGAAGCCACCGTGAGGGCGATGGTGAAGCCGACGATAGCCGTTAAGAACCATCCCATGACCACCGTTACAACTCCCGTGATACGGTAGACGGCACTCTCGCGTCCCCACGCCTTATCAGCAAGCGAAGAACCCATAGCAACCATGAATACCACGTATGTTGTCGATAGAGGTAGCTTAAATGATGTCGCTATTGAGATAAGAATAGAGGCTGCGGTGAGGTTTACAGTTGCACGAATAAGGTCGTATGTGGCGTCTCCTCGTTCATCCAATGGTAGCTGCTCAAAGCGTCTGCTGATACTGTTGCGTATAACCTTTGGAGTAACAATCTCATAGAAGTTGTTGATTGAGATAGCTCCTGATACTAAGGCCCTAGAGAGCGCTGATGAACTGAACTTCTCAGTTCCTTCATTTTGGTTGGCTAGTGAAAGTTCTGTTTGGGCTACGTTCATAGCCTTTTTAGAGAATAGCAAGGTTAAGACCATAATGACACCCGCGGCACCAAGCATAAAGAGATTAGCTTTAGCTGGCTCCATAAGCGCCCCCATGCTCATGTTCATATCGCCACTTTTAAGCGCCATGAGGTATGAGTCGTAGCCCGCAAGCGGCACTCCAATAAAGTTCACAAGGTCGTTACCCGCAAAGGCTAGAGCCAGTGAGAATGTACCTGCTAGGATTGTGCACTTCAGAATATTGATACCAAATAACTGGAATAGATAGAGTATGAACGATGCCACAGCCCAGATCATAAGTAGCGATGAGGCCGTGTTATCAATTATGTAGTTTGTGATATCGGGCGAGATAAGACCAGTGTTTTTGAGACCTTTGAATATTGCAAAATATATAATTCCCGTAAATGAAATACCACACCACAAGGCTCCAATTTTGCTAAAAAGAGAGTGGTATCTAAATGAGAATATAAGTCTTGATAGACACATAAATATCAAACCGAAGATAAACGACAGAGCCACAGATAGTAGAATAGCCGAGATAATCGCAAATGCCTTACCTGTGTTGATGAATTTCGTAAGGTCAGAGAATACATACGCTTCATCTATCGCTATGCGGTATAGGGCGATACCCACCGCAGCACCGAGCAGTCCAAAGACCATTGATACGGTGGTCGATGTTGGTAGTCCAAGGCTATTGAAGATGTCGAGCAGGATGATATCACCCACGATCATACCCAAGAAGAGCATCATGATCTCGGAGAAGGTAAACTGCGCAGGGTAGAAGACACCACTACGTGCTACCTCCATCATGCCCGAAGAGGTGAGTGTTCCCACCAAGATACCTACCGCTGCGACACCTAGGATAACGCGCATAGGGGCGATCTTTGAACCAATAGCTGAATTAAGAAAGTTAACCGCATCATTAGCGACACCAACAATGATGTCAAATATGGCCAGAACGCCAAGTGTGATGACAACAAATGTAAAAATAGGACTCATATGGTTTATGTGTAATTAATTTTCGTACCTCTTAGAAACTGTTTAAATTTGTCAAAATATCAGCGATTAATATCTGCTTAAGTATGCAAACAAAATCGTACAAATATAGCACAAAAAATAGACAAAAAAGAATAAATAATCAAATATGACTAATTTTAAGGTTAAATAGGTTGCTTAGCTCATTAATTATATGTACATTTGTATTGCAAAACTAAAACATATTCTAAAAACCAATACTTAAAAACAAAAAACAATGAAATTAAAATTTTTAGCAATTATGCTAGCAGCGTTCTTTGCTGCATGTTCTAGTGGCGGCGATGATATCGACGGTGGAACAGACGGTGGTGACGGAGGTGCAGCAGGCGGAACTGAAGAGGGTACAGGTGGCGACACATCTTCGGGTGATGCTTTTGCCGATTCATTCGCAGAAGAGAATGACACCATTAAATTCTCGGTTACGAGCAACAACACTTACGGTGTAACACTCTCAGGAAATACAATCTATGTCGATGCTGAGAATGGTAGCGACTCTAATAGTGGTGCTAATTCTACAAATGCGATTAAGACACTTACTAAATTGAACTCAATGTCTATCTCTTCGGGTGATCAGATCCTACTTTGTGGAGGTCAAACACACACGGGAACTATCGAGCTAAAGAGTATTAGCGTAAGTGGCAACAAATGGATTCATGTCGGTAGCTACGGTTCACAAAAAGCGTGTATCGACGCCGTAGGTCAGCTAGCAGGTATCAATATCCAGAATACATCAAACGTTATCGTATCTGATGTCAAGATATCGGCTAATGGTGGAGCAAGTAACTCAAGCAAGGCTCGTTATGGTATCTACGTCTATGCAAATGGCGCTACTACAATGGAGAATATCGTGATGTACAATGTTGATATCCGTAATATCTTCTACTTCTCGGAGGGCGATGCAAGCATCCCAACAGACCGCCCATGCCGTACATGGAGTGCTAATGGTTCGGACTACTATGGTTATGGTATTGTGGGTATAGCAGGTGCTACAACACCTACAACATACCTCAACGATATCACAATCGAGGAGTGTAACATTAATAATGTAAGTAATATCGGTATCCAATTCAGAGGTGGTGATTGGAATGGTGGTCTAGGTGAGATCTACCAACTTAACATCACTGGCTCTACATGTTCTTACTCTGGAGGTCCTGGAAGTAACTTCTGGAGAGTATTCGACAGTGAAATGACTAATACTAGAATCTCTAACTCAGGAGATCCATCAGACCCAAGAAACTGGGGTCGCGGTAGTGGTATGTGGTTGATCTACTGTAAGAACTTCCTCTTCGAGGGTAACATCTTTGAGAATGCAAGTGGTATCGCGGATAGTTGCGGTGCACACATCGACCTCGAAAATGAGAACGTTGTTATTCAACGTTGCCTTAGCCGTAACAACGCAGGTGGTTTTATCGAGTTGTTGGGAGACAACAAGAACTGTGCATACCGTTATAATATAAGTATCGGTGATGGATGGCGTAACACAAGTGATACTGGACAGTACTCATACTGGGGATGGGATGGTAGCAACAACAGCGCAACACCTGGAGTACTCATGAGTATTAGTGGATACTATGAGGGTGAGCAGTTCCAAGGTCCTTACCAGAGCTATATCTATAACAACACTATCGTCCTAGATGAGAAGAAGAATGCAGCGGGTTATACTAACCCAATGAAATTCGAGATCGCAACGACTACGGTAGGTTTGGTTGTTGCAAACAACATCTTCTGGGTTCCAGAGAGAATGACTACAACATCATCTACACATACTGCAAGTGGTGGAACTTATGAGAACGCATTTGACTTCAAAATCTCGGCTAGTGGTACTGTTAGAGCTATGACAACTGCGGAGATAAATGCAATGGATCTAGTTATAGATAATAACCTCTTCGAGGTCTACAATGCGAACTACGCAAGCGGATACCTATCACTTCCTGAGAATTATTGGTGTGATGGTGACCTAAACGGAGATCCAGGATTTAAGAATGTTTCAGGTACTGACGCTGAGGATATGATCCCAACAAATAGCTCTGTGATAAATAGTGGAATCGCTATTGAGCAGCTTTCTACTGACTCGTACGGACTTGAGTATGGTGATGGTAACGGTTTGAACATGACCAAAGACTTCTTTGGTAACACAATCACAACGCCTATCGTAGGTGCTGTTGTTTGCCAATAGTTTACTAATTAGATTTTATATAGGTGCAGTTAGCTTTTGCTAGCTGCACTTTTTTGTGGCGGTTGCAGTAAGTGCTCCCCGCGGAGCCTTTCTTTGTATTGTCTCTTACTGTCTCACGCCGACGGGCGGGGAGCAAGCTCTTTTATATTTCCGAAGTCTGTCCTGCGCGGACAGCGGCAGGGTGCTCCCTGCAGAGCTATTCTTTGTATTGCATCTGTTAAGTAGTCTTTATTCAAGCCTATTGAAGCGGTGGAGATGGGTGATGAAGTCTGCTTCAATCATTCATCTCCACCGCTCCATACTCGCAAACTAAAGTTTGCTATTAACAGATGAGAGTAACAGCGTTTAGTGTTAAGCATTAAGCGATTAGTTTCTTAAAATTTAACACTTAACATTCAACACTTAACGGTTATTTCGTCGCAACAAAATAAAAGCTCCGCGGGGAGCACCCCGCCGCTGCCCGCGCAGGGCAGTAAGAGACAGTGCAAGAAGTTGCCCGCCAAAGGCAGTACTTAGATTTAATCGGACAATACTAATAACTATAAAAAAATTAAGCGCTAGGCAGAGATGCCTAGCGCTTAATTTTTATTAACTCTATTTTGTGTGGATTACTCCTCAGTTGCTGCTGGTGTTACCTCAACAAGCTCAACATCGAAGTAAAGAGCCTCGTTAGGACCGATATCGCGACCTGCTCCTTGTTGTCCATAAGCAAGCTCTGCTGGGATCCAAAGAGAGATACGACCACCCTTACCTACAAGCTTCATACCCTCAGTCCATCCTGGGATAACGCGGTTAAGTGGGAACTCGATAGGTTGATCTGCTGTTGCAGCGTTTGGATCTTGCTTCTTAAGCGCCTCCTGCATCTCAGCTGTACGATCAGCAAAGCGGTTTGTGTCGAATACTTTGTCGTTGCTAAGAAGCTTACCTGTGTAGAATACCTTTACAACATCAGCATCGTTAGTTGCCATAAGTGATGTGTCACCCTCTTTCTCTATACGATAAAGTAGACCAGACTCAGTCTTCTTAACGCCTGATTTCTTCTCGATCTTAGCCATGTTCTCAGCTGATACCTTTGCAGCAGCAGCAGGACGTATGACAGTGAAGTAGTTGTTAAGGTAGGCATTAACAGCCTCAAGAGATAGTTTTGATTGCTCGTTTGCCACGTCGCTCATAGATGCGTTGATCCAGTAGATCTGGAGTGGAATATCTGCGCTCTTGATGTTTGTACCAAGGTCGATACCGAATGCGTAAGATACGTTATCGCGCTCCTCCTCGCTCTCGAACATCGCCGCATCAGCCTTAAGTGCTGCGCGAGCTGCAAGAACTGAAGCGGTGTCAGCACCTGCCTCATATTGTGCGTTGTCGATATCTTGACGTTTCTTCTCAACCTCCTTAGAGCGCTCTGGGCGCTTGTTAGCGAAGTAGTCTTGTAGAATCTCGATCGCAGCCTCTTGAGTCATCTCGTTCTTCTCGAATGCTGCAGCGCTGATACCCTTAGCTATTTGGTCGTAGTTAAATGGAATATCGCCCATCTGTGCTGCGAGGCTAAATGCTACGTTTGCTCCCAAAGAGTATGAGAGAGAGTCTAGTTTTGAAGCGCTACCTTCAGTGATTGTCTTCTGGTTATTGCTACATGATGTAACCATCATGGCTCCGGCTACCACGGCCGCAAGAAGTGTTCTTTTCATTTTGTAGTTAAAATTTATATGTTTTATTTTTAGAATCTTAAAAAGTGCTACAAAGCTAATAAATTAATTCCAAATACAAATTAATTAGCGCGAATAATTTATACAATATTAAAAAACGGTGCAATAAATTTTGCAGTATAGCTCTTTTCGCACGTTGCAATCTGTTGAGGTGTCCCCTCTGCAATGAGGTAGCCGCCACCTTCGCCACCCTCGGCACCGATATCAATGATATGGTCTGCGACCTTTATAACATCGAGGTTGTGTTCGATTACCACCGCCGTATTACCTCTGTCGACCAACTTATGGAGTACATCGAGTAGCTGTTTGACATCTTCAAAGTGTAGCCCTGTGGTTGGCTCGTCGAGGATATAGAGCGTGGTTCCCGTGTCGCGTTTGGATAGTTCGCTCGAAAGTTTTATGCGCTGAGACTCGCCACCCGAGAGTGTTGTGCATGGCTGTCCGAGGGTTAGGTACCCAAGCCCTACATCCTGAACGGCTCGTATCTTTTGGCTAATATGAGGTATATGTTCGAAGAACTCGGATGCCATGTTGAATGTCATGTTTAGCACATCACCGATACTCTTGCCCTTGTATTTCACCTCCAATGTTTCGCGATTGTATCGTTTGCCTCCGCACACTTTACATGTTACGTAGACGTCGGGCAGGAAGTTCATCTCTATGGTCTGTACTCCCGCGCCGCGACACTCTTCGCAGCGTCCTCCCTTGACATTAAAGGAGAAGCGTCCAGCCTTGAAGCCTCTAATTTGAGCATCAGGGGTCATCTCGAAGAGTTTGCGTATATCGCCAAAAAGCCCTGTGTAGGTGGCGGGGTTGCTGCGTGGCGTGTGACCAATAGGCGATTGATCGACCACCACTAACTTATCAACGTGCTCTACGCCCTCGACGGAGTCGTAGGTGAGAGGGTGTTCGTAGGTTCTGTATAGTGTGCGAGCGATGATTGGGCGAAGGGTCTCGTTTACGAGGGTCGATTTACCCGAGCCGCTGACGCCCGTGACGCAGATCAACTTACCAAGGGGGAAGCTAACATCAACGCCCTTTAGGTTGTTGCCTCGAGCACCGCGGATTGTGATGCTCTCTCCCGAGCCTGGGCGTAGCTCGGAGGGTAGCTCGATGCGTCGACGACCAGTGAGGTAGTCGGCGGTAATAGAGCTTGATGACTCTATATCTTTGATTGTGCCTGCTGCGACAATTTCACCGCCACGTCTGCCCGCTAGAGGTCCTACGTCGACAATAAAGTCGGCGCTACGGATCATATCCTCGTCATGCTCGACGACAATTACGGAGTTACCCGCGTCGCGTAGCTCTTTGAGCGAGTTTATCAATCGTTGATTATCTCGTTGGTGTAGTCCAATGCTCGGCTCATCGAGGATGTAGAGAACATTGACGAGCTTTGAACCTACCTGTGTGGCGAGTCTAATGCGTTGGCCCTCACCTCCTGAGAGGCTGCGCGAAGCGCGCGAAAGAGAGAGGTAGCCGAGTCCAACATTGATCAAGAAGCGAAGTCTCTCCCTTATCTCTTTTATTATCTCTTGCGCAATCTTTAGCTCCTTGGTAGTGAAGTGATCCTCGATGGTTGTCATCCATAGCGCTAGGTTTTCGATGGATAGAGCACATAGATCAGCTATGCTTTTACCGCCAATACGAAACTGCAGCGCCTCGCTCTTTAGTCTGCTTCCGCCGCACTCTGTGCAACTTCGTTTTACGAGAAATTGCTCCCTCCACTTTTTACCTTTGTGGCTATCGGGGTCTATGGTACTCGCTATATATTCGGCGACTCCCTCCCATGTCATTAGTTGTATGCCGTGGGTATAGGTGAAGTCACCCATGTTGATGCGTAGTGGTTCTGAGTCTCCGTAGAGTATTGCGTTTAGCCCCTCCTGGTCGATCTCATTGATTGGGTCGTCAAGACTGAAATTGTGCCTAATACCAAGGGTTTCGATCATCGCAAAGAGCATATTGTTACGATGTTTGCCCAGAGGTTCCAATCCTCCTTGCCGAAGCGTTAGCTTAGGGTTGGGGATGATTTTATTGTAATCATATACCGCCTCCTCGCCAAGACCGCTACACTTAGGGCACGCTCCTTTGGGTGAGTTGAATGAGAATGTGTATGGTGCAGGCTCTTCGAAGGCGACGCCTGTGGTTGGGCACATGAGGTGGCGCGAGTAGAAACGAGACTGTTTTGTTGAGTAGCAGTATAGCGAAAGTGTCCCTTCACCTTGGCGCATAGCCTCGCGCAGGGATTTGAGCAGGCGTTCGCGATCTTCGGGGTCGATCACCATGCGGTCAATCACAAGGTCGATATGGTGGGTTTTGTAGCGGTCTAGCTTCATCCCCGCCTCAAACTCCCTCATCTCGCCATCTATAAGGGCGTAGATATACCCCTTTTTGCGTAGTGTCTCGAAGAGTTCGCGATAGTGCCCTTTACGCCCCTTCACAATGGGGGAGAGCAGAGCGACACGCTCACCGTTGTAGTTTTTAGTTATAAGCTCAATGATCTCATCATCGGAGTAGTGCACCATCTGCTCACTTGTTGCGGGGGAGTATGCGCGTGAGGCACGAGCAAAGAGAAGTCTCAAGAAGTCGTTGATCTCGGTCACTGTGCCCACAGTTGAGCGTGGGTTCTTATTTGTTGTCTTCTGCTCTATCGCCACCACGGGGCTTAGCCCTGTGATCTTATCCACGTCGGGACGCTCCATGGTGCCGACGAATTGTCGTGCGTAGGTCGATAGGGTCTCCATATATCGACGTTGCCCCTCGGCGTAGAGCGTGTCGAAGGCTAGGGATGATTTACCCGAACCCGAAAGCCCTGTAATGACAACAAGTTTTTCGCGAGGAATCTCAAGGTCTATATTTTTGAGGTTGTGAACCCTCGCGCCGACTATTTTAATCTTACTATCTGTCATCTATAATGTTTTGATCTCAGAAACTGTTTAAACAGTTTCTCAATATAACTCCACAAAAATAGTAAAAATTGTGGTGACACTATACACAAAGGGGCAAAATCTCTGCCCACGAGTATAATATCTCGACAAAGATAGTTATATACTAAGAAAAAAACGTTACTTTTGTGCAAAATATCTTTTTAGCTAATGATTAAAGCAGGTCGTGTACATACACTTACCATTAACCGTATATCGGAGTATGGTCTATATCTAATTGACGAGGAGCAGAACGAAGTACTTCTCCCTAACCGCTACGTCTCGCTCTCTCAAAAGGAGGGTGACGAGATCTCAGTTTTTGTCTATCACGACTCTGAGGATCGTCTAGTGGCGACAACCGAGACTCCACTTGCCACGGTGGGCGAGGTGGCATATATGAAGGTTGTGGATAAGAACATTCATGGTGCATTTCTCGATTGGGGGCTCTTTGGTAAGGACCTATTTTTGCCAAACCGAAATCAACAGGGGGGTATCATCGCTGGGCGTAGTTATGTCGTCTACCTCTACGAAGATAGCATTACGGGGCGTTGTGTAGCGACTAATAAGCTAAAGACCTTTGTAAATAACGACAGTATCACCGTTGAGTATCGTCAGGAGGTTAACGTTTTGGTCGCTTCGGAGTCCGAGATAGGTTACCGTGTGATTATAAACAACCGTCACTGGGGTATGCTCTACAAGAATCAGCTCTTTCGTCCCGTTGCCATGGGTGACAACTTCAATGCGTATGTGCGCAAGATAACCGAGGATAACCGCATTGACCTAACGCTTCAACAGCAGGGTTACACCGAGGTAAAGAACTCTGCCGAGACACTCATGGAGCTGATTGTTGCAAACGGTGGCTTTTTGCCAATAAACGACAACAGCGCACCCGAGCGAGTGAGCGCTGTGACGCAGATGAGTAAAAAGCTATTTAAAAGATCTCTTGGTGTGTTGCTTAAACGAGGTGATGTCGAGAGCACTGAGGATGGTATAAAGCTGCTAAAGAGGTAATGGTAAAGATAACCACTGCGGAGAGGGTCTCGCGAGATGAGTCTGATAATTTTGTCTTTCAGCGATCTCTGTTAGCCTACCACTATGCCTCGCAGAGGGTGCATGGACGAGTCCTTGAGATAGGTACTGGCGCAGGGTATGGGGTGGAGATCATCGCTCCACGCTGTGAGAGTTTCACTACAATAGATAAGTTCGCCTCGGAGGTAGCGGTTGATAGATTCCCGAACGTGGAGTTCAAGCAGTGCTGTGTGCCACCGCTACCCTTTGATGATGAGTCGTTTGATTGCGTAATTTCATTTCAGGTTATCGAGCACATTAAGCGTGATAAACTCTTTGTTGAGGAGGTCTATCGAGTACTCAAACGTGGAGGGCTATTTATAGTCTCGACACCCAATATAGAGATGTCGCTTACGCGAAATCCATGGCATGTGAGAGAGTATACGGCGGCAGAATTTACGGAGTTGTTGAAGCCCGCATTTGATGAAAATATTGAGGCTTTGGGAGTTGTGGGCAACGAAAAGGTTATGGAGTACTATGAACATAATCGTCGTGGGGTTGAGAGCATCACACGTTGGGATATTTTTGATCTTCAGCATCGCCTGCCTCGACAGTTATTGCAGTTGCCTTATGATATTCTTAACCGCTTGAATAGAAGAAAATTGATGAGTGGAAATAGGGAGTTGACATGCTCAATTACCATGGATGACTATTTTGTAGAGGATGTAAAAGCGAACTCTTTTGATTTGCTTTATATTGCGAAAAAATAGACTCATTATTTAGAATCTGTTTAAATTTTATATTTTCGTTCTTGTTGTCTCTTTTGCATCATTTTTCGCACCTCAAAATCGTTAAATAGAACCACTATTCGCCTCATTCGAGGTGCGAAATTAATACAAAATAGCTCTAAAATAACTTCGATACAAAACTTAAACAGTTTCTTAGCGAAAAAAACTTAAACAGATTCTGAATATAGTAGGAAATTATTATATATTTGCAGAAAATATTATAAAATATGTGTGGAATAGTAGGATATGTAGGCACTCGTGACGCTTTCCCCATCTTGATAAACGGTCTTAAGAGATTGGAGTATCGAGGTTACGATAGCGCGGGAGTTGCAATAATTGATAATGAAGGTGCTCTTAATGTTTACAAATGCAAAGGAAAGGTTGCGGCTTTAGAGAGTTATTCAAAGGATAAAAATATTGTTGGAACTATCGGTATTGCTCACACTCGTTGGGCGACACATGGAGAACCCAATGATGTTAATGCGCACCCACACTGTTCGCAGTCTGAGAATTTAGCCCTTATCCATAACGGAATCATTGAGAACTATGCAGTGCTAAAGGAGGCTCTTATCAATGAAGGATATGAGTTTAAGAGTTGCACGGACTCGGAGGTGCTAATCAATCTGATTGAGTATGTTCGCTCGAAGAATAACTGTGCACTACGTACTGCTGTTCAAATCGCCCTTAAGCAGGTTGTCGGAGCCTACGCTATCGCTGTTATTGAGCGTGGCAAGGCGGACGAGATTATCGCCGCTCGTAAGAGTAGTCCGATGGTTGTAGGTGTTGGTGACGGGGAGTATTTCTTAGGCTCTGATGCCTCTTCGATAATTGAGTATACCAACAAAATAGTATATGTCAACGACAACGAGATCGCTATAATCAATCGTGGTGAGAAGCTCGTTATCACCAACCTAGATAACGAGGCGTCGGAGGTTAATATCAACCAATTGGAGATGAGTATCTCGCAACTTGAGAAGGGTGGATACCCACACTTTATGCTCAAGGAGATATACGAGCAGCCAAAGACTATAGTCGACTGCGTTAGAGGTCGTATCAACCCTTCGACCTATGATGTCGTATTGTCGGGTGTATTAAACGACAGCGAAAGGTTTAAGCGCGCGAGACGTATTATCTTTATCGCTTGCGGTACATCATGGCACGCGTCACTCATCGGCGAGCACCTCGTGGAGAGCATTTGTCGCATCCCAGCGGAGGTGGAGTATGCCTCAGAGTTTAGATACCGCAATCCGATCCTGTGCGAGGATGATATTGTTATCGCAGTCTCTCAATCGGGAGAAACAGCCGATACCCTTGCTGCCATTGAGATCGCGAAGGAGGCGGGAGCGTATGTTTACGGTATATGTAATGTTATTGGTTCGTCTATTGCAAGAGCTACCAATAATGGCTCTTATATACATGTCGGCCCAGAGATTGGAGTTGCTTCAACTAAAGCATTCACAGGTCAGGTGACATTGTTGGCGATGTTGGCTTTGGCGATCGCTAAGGAGAGGAATGCCATTGATGCGAAGCAGAGCGCATTGATCGCTCGCGAGATCCTAGAGTTACCAACATACCTCGCCAAGACACTGGAGTTGAGCGAGAAGATCGAGGATCTAGCTAAGATCTTTACCTATGCTCACAACTTTATATATCTAGGTCGTGGATATAACTATCCTACGGCGCTGGAGGGTGCGTTGAAGCTCAAAGAGATATCCTATATTCACGCGGAGGGGTACCCAGCAGCAGAGATGAAGCATGGCCCTATCGCGCTCATAGATAATGAGATGCCATCGGTTGTTATCGCAACAATGGATCATACATACGAAAAGACTGTAAGTAATATCCAAGAGATCAAGGCGCGCGGAGGTAAGATCATAGCTATCGTTAATGAAAACGATACACAGGTGAGTAAGATCGCAGATTTCACTATTGAGGTTCCCGAGATCTCGGAGTGTCTGTCTCCTATTGTCTCGTCGGTGCCGTTGCAGTTGTTGGCATACTATATCGCGATAAACAAGGGTCGCGACGTTGACCAACCACGTAATCTAGCTAAGTCGGTTACGGTGGAGTAGACGCTAGAGCCACTAATACATAAATAACCCTTATGACCTATAAGATCATAAGGGTTATTTATTTCTGTTACTATCTGGTGAGAAGATATAGTGTCTATCTATGACGGGTGGAGTCCTCCCCGTTTTGTATTGTCTCTTACTGTCTCACGCCGACGGGCGGGGAGCAAGCTCCCATTTACTATTGTAGCGGTTGTTGGTAAATCAATTCTTGATTTATTGTGATTACAGGAAATAGGAACTTAAAGCAAGCTTTGTCCCTGTTTCCTAGTAATCACATCCACGCAAACATCCGTTTGCTCAACAACCGAAATAGCGGTTATTAGTTGCAAGTGATTTGATTTTAGTACCTAGTTTTTAGATATAAATACCTAAACTCCTAACTCCTAAACTCCTAACTCCTAACTATCAACTATGACTACACAGTCATCACATCCTTCTCTTTAGCCTCGACTGCAGCGTCGATCTTCTTGTTGAACTTCTCAAGAAGCTTTTGTGCTTGAGTCTCGCCATCCTTAGCCTCATCTTCGGGCATACCATCTTTTTGAGCCTTCTTAAATAGGTCGACAGCATCACGACGAGCATTACGTAGGCTGATACGAGCAGTCTCACCCTCGCCTTTCACCTTCTTAACAAGCTCGCGACGACGCTCCTCGGTGACTGGAGGTAGTGACAGACGAATCTGCTCACCGTTATTTGATGGGGTAAGACCTATGTTTGAGTCGATGATTGCCTTCTCGATTGGGCGTATCATATTTTTATCCCATGGCTGGATAATGATTGTTTTGGCGTCGGGCACAGTGACACTCGCTACACCTGAAACAGGGGTTTGGGAGCCATAATACTCAACCATTACGCTGTTGAGTACATTTGTTGATGCCTTGCCAGCGCGAATGTTTAGTAACTCCTCATCGAGGTGGTCTAACGCCTTTTGCATGCGCAAACTAGCGTCGTTAAGAATTGTTTTAGTCTCCATTGTATATATTTTATTTATTTTGTTACTATTGTTCCAATATTCTCGCCACTAAGTATCTTTTTGAGGTTTCCAGGTGTATCCATATCGAATACGACGATACCAAGGTTGTTCTCCTTGCATAGAGTGAAGGCGGTGAGATCCATTACTTTTAGTTGGCGCTCATAAACTTCATCAAAAGTTATGGTATCGAATTTAGTAGCTGTTGGCTCTTTTTCGGGATCAGCAGTGTATATTCCATCTACGCGCGTGCCCTTAAGCATAACCTCGGCCTCAATTTCAATGCCACGAAGAGCCGAAGCGGTGTCGGTCGAGAAGTATGGGTTTGAGGTGCCACCGCCAATAATTACGACATATCCAGCCTCTAGGAGTTCAATAGCCTTAGCCTTAGAGAAATACTCTCCAATAGGCTCCATGCGGATAGAAGTTAACACCTTTGTTTTCACACCGTTAGCCTCAAGAGCTGAGTGTAAACCCAAAGAGTTGATAATGGTTGCGAGCATACCCATCTGATCGCCTTTGACGCGATCGAAACCCTTTTTTGAGCCACTAAGACCGCGGAAAATATTACCTCCTCCGATAACAATGCCAATCTGAACTCCTTGCTCGGAGATCTCCTTAATCTGCTCGGCGTAGCTTTGAAGCATCTGTGGCGAGATTCCATAGTTTTGTTCACCTTGAAGTGACTCCCCACTCAATTTTAGAAGTATACGTTTATAGTTCATTGTCTATTGATTGTGTGATTTTGTCTGCGAAGATAGCGATTTTTTTGAACATACCCACACTTTTTTATATCTTTGTCATCTAAATGGATAAGAGCTATCAAATATTAGATCGTATTAACTCACCCGCGGAGCTTAAAAAGCTCAGTGAGGAGCAGCTTATTCTCTACTGTCAGGAGCTTAGAGAGTATATCATAGAGGAGTGTGCCGTAAACCCAGGTCACCTCTCATCGAGTCTTGGTGCTATCGAGTTATCGGTAGCTATACACTATGTCTATGACACCCCAACAGATAAATTGATTTGGGACGTAGGGCACCAAACTTATCCGCATAAGATAATCACTGGTCGCTTTGAGGCGTTTGCCCAAAAACGCAAGAGGGGCGGAATCAGCGGCTTCCCCAAGATGAGCGAGAGTGAGTATGACGCTTTTGGTGGTGGACACGCTTCGGTCTCGATATCGGCGGCTTTCGGAATGGCGAAGGCTGCGGAGCTGAGAGGCGAGGAGCATAAGGTTGTGGCCGTTATTGGCGATGGCTCAATGACGGGAGGTTTGGCTTTTGAAGGGCTTAACAACGCAGGAGCTAGCCCTGATAGCGATCTGTTAGTTATCCTTAATGATAACCACATGGCGATAGACTCTTCGGTAGGAGCACTGAGCGACTACCTACTAAAGATATCGACTTCGAGACGATACAACAAGTTTAAGCAGTGGCTATGGCGAGGATTGACACATGTACCAAAGGTTCTTAAGATGTGTCAGTTGGTAGGCAATGCAATAAAGCAGGGGCTGCTTCGTAATAGTAACCTCTTTGAGAGTCTCAACTTCAGATATTTTGGTATTGCCGACGGTCACGATATCTATAAGTTAGTAAAGGTTCTTCGAGCTATGCGCAAGGTGCGAGGTCCTAAGATCCTGCATGTGGCGACAACCAAAGGCAAGGGTTACACCCCTGCGGAGAATAATATGGCGTGGCATGCACCAGGTAAGTTCGACCCTAAGAGTGGCGAGCGAGTTAAGAGTGGCGCCGAGCGAGACCGTTACCAAGATGTCTTTGGTCATACGCTCATAGAGTTAGCTAAGGCGGATGATAGGGTAGTAGGTATTACCCCCGCGATGCTTAGTGGTTGCTCAATGAATAAGTTTATGGAGTGCATGCCAGAGCGTTGTTACGATGTCGGTATTGCCGAAGGTCATGCGGTGACGTTTGCTGCGGGTATGGCGGCAAGCGGCATGGTGCCCTTCTGTAACGTCTACTCCACCTTTATGCAGCGTGCATACGATAATATAATTCACGATGTTGCTATTCAATCTCTCCCCGTGGTGCTGTGTCTTGATCGCGGAGGTTTGGTGGGTGAGGATGGAGCTACGCACCATGGAGCATACGATTTAGCCTACTTGAGTGTTATCCCATCTCTAATTGTTGCAGCTCCTCGTAATGAGCTAGAGCTAAAGCAGTTGATGTACACCGCTTTGCAGTGTGGTTCTCCATTTGCTCTTCGTTATCCTCGAGGTGAGGCGGTGGGCGCAGAGTGGCGGGATGTAGCCTTTGAAGCGTTGCCGATAGGTCGCGGTGAGAAGCTGCTCGATGGACAGGATGTAGCTATTCTTACTATTGGACATGTCTCGAAATTTGCCTATGAAGCGATAGAGAGGTTGAGCGCTGAGGGTATTAAGCCCGCGCTCTATGATCTACGTTACGCAAAGCCTCTGGATGAGGAGTTGCTGCTTGAGGTTGCACGAAATTTCAAATATGTGGTAACCGTTGAGGATGGAGCGCTCAGAGGTGGTGTTGGTGAGGCTGTTGCGGCACTCTTTAGTAGAGTTGGGCAGCACAATGTAAAGGTTCGATCACTCGGTATCCCCGATCGTTTTATACACCACGGCACACCTCAAGAGCTATGGGCAGAGTGTGGCTTTGATGCCTCGGGCGTGGAGCGTGCGGTGAGGGAGATGCTTGATAATCGAAGTGTTTAGTGTTAAGTGTTTAATGTTTAATGTTTAGATAGTAAGTACCTAATCTAATAACTATCAACTATCAACTATCAACTCTTAACTCTTAACACTCAACACTTAACACTAACCACTAATTTCTGGTATAGAAGTTGTTTTTCGTAGGGTATAATATATAGCCTTATGAAAAATTCTATCTTAATATTTGCCTTTTTTTCGTTTTTTATACGCGGTGTTGCCGCTCAGGAGATTGATAAGACGCCAGTCGCTAATTTTGATCTGGAGCGTTATATGGGTACTTGGCACGAGATTGCGCGCTTCGATAATCGTTTCGAGCGAGACTTAACCTCTGTGACTGCTGAGTTGAGCCTTTGTCAGAGTGAACAGGGGTTAATTCAGATATTAAACCGAGGTTATAATATTAAGGATATGGAGTGGAAGCAGGCTCATGGTCGAGGTTACACAACTCCAATATCGGGTCGTTTGAAGGTCTCCTTTTTTCTATTTTTCACAAGTGAGTATAATGTTATGGCTCTGGGTGATGATTACGAGTGGGCACTTGTGGGGAGTCGTTCAAATCGCTTCTTGTGGATATTGTCGCGCCAGCCACAACTATCACCTTCGGTGAGTGCACGAGTTGTTGATATCGCCCGCAAGCGTGGATATGATGTCGAGAAGTTGATCTTCTTGGAGCCTGCACAGACCGCCTATAATCAATGAAGCGTTACTCGACACCTTGAAGGTAGCCGCCTCCAATGACTCTCTGCTCGTGGTAAAAGACTATGGGCTGCCCCAGTGCGCAGGCATAGGCGGGGGAGTCAAGAGTTATGAGGTAGCCATCCCTGTGAGGTGCGAAGTGGGCATACCCTTCGGGGTTGACACCGAAGCCACGAACCATGATGGTTATCTCTTCGCAGCCGAGAAGGATCTCTTCGTCGACAACATTACACGAGTTAACATATAGTTTAGTTTGGTATAACTCTGTGCGAGGGGCTACCGTTATGGTGTTTTGTGTGGCGTCGATATGTGTTATGTATTGTCCCGCAGGGATACCTTCGCCTCGTCTCTGTCCTACGGTGTAGTTGGCGATGCCGACATGTTGCCCGACGACCTCTCCCGACTGTTTTACTATATCGCCATGTTGTTGAGCGCCACATGTAGCGGTGATGTAGTCACTATAGTGTAGCCCTTTTAGAAAGCATACTCCCATGCTCTCCTTTTTTGATGGGTTATTCTGTTTTATATCCTCCTTTATAAGTTGGGACATTGGTGTTAAAGCCTTTGAGAGGATCTCTTGCGATAGCCCCCAAAGATAGTAAGATTGGTCCTTGCGCGCATCACGAGGTTTTGTGACGTATAGTTTATTGTTGTAAGTCGTAATGTCGAAGTAGTGCCCAGTGGCTATCTTGTCGATGTTGTGTCGTTTGGAGTACTCGTTTAGTGCATACCATTTAATGAGAGGGTTGCATCGAGTGCAAGGTGCAGGAGTGCGACCAGCGATATATTCGCTGGTGAAGTTGTCTATAATCTCGCGTTGGAATCTATCCTTTATGTCGTAGATGTCGAATGTCGCACCAAGTCCCTCGGCGCTCTCCTTAATGGTGTCAATAGATATATCGCTATGCTCTAACATAGAGAAAAACAGGGCTATGATCTCATAACCCTGTTCTTTTAGCTTGTTGATAGCTTCGGTGCTATCAATGCCCCCGCTATACGCGAGGACAACCCGTTTATTTTGTTCACTCACCTCTTGTTTCCTAACTTAATACTCTCTCAATTTCACGCTTCACATCTCGTGCACTTAAGCACGCCTTAGTTATTACAAACATATTCATTCATCTCCCACCCTTCTTCACTCTCCTTCTTCACTCTCCTTCTTCACTCTCCTTCTTCACTCTCCTTCTTCACTCTCCTTCTTCACCTTTTCTCCTCTCTCCCTCTTTGTCACCCTCTCTTACTCTTCGTTCCCACTTTCATCTTCACGTCCCTTCGTCACTGTTCCAACCCTATTGCTTACTTCTTTCGCTCTTTCCAGATGCTAATAAACTAGTTGGAGGTGTTTTCAAAATATTCGGGTTTGTTCTTTTTGACAAAGTCAATAACTTCTGCCAGCGCCACTGTGATTTTGTCGAAGTCCTCCTTGTACAGGAAGATTTTATGACGATCGAAAGTTGCTGTACCATCAGCTAGAGTCCTTTTGCGGCTCTCGGTAATGGTTAGAAATTGATCATTGTCTTTTGTTTCGCGCACATCGATAAAGTATGTACGGCGACCAGCTTTTATGGCTTTAGTCATAATTGGGTCACCATAATCTTCATCTGAACGGCGATGTGTGTACTGTGACATAATAATATAAAAATGGTTTGTTTAGGGTTTGTTATTGCGAATATAATATAAATATATAATAAATGCAAATTTTTACGGGTGAAAATTTAATTATAAACGACGCGTTTTGTTGTTATTTAGTTATATATAATTGTTATTCGCTCCTATTTTTGGTAGGATAAACCTCGTCTAACTACCTCACAACATGGTATTACGGGCAGATTATACCCTACGTGTTTTGTGAGGGAGTCAGGTAGGTTATTTTTTTTAAATTGACCCTAAAAAAGTCGCGAGTTTCTCGAATGGAACTACTGTCTGCTCTGATAAAATCATGTTTTTGACCGTAGCTTGACGACTCTCAACCTCGTTGCTTCCGATAATTACGACAAATGGAATAGAGCGTTTATTGGCGTACTCCATCTGTTTTTTCATCTTAGCAGGCTCGGGGTATATCTCGCACGATACGCCGTGTGTGCGTAGCTCTTTCATCAGTTTAAGAGACTCTAGTTGCTCCTGAGCGCCTAGGTTCACGAATATCGCTTTTGTAGATATGTTAACATCTTCGGGGAAGAGTTCAAGCCCCACCATCACGTCGTAGATACGATCTGCACCAAAGGAGATACCCACACCCGATACGTTGGGCATGCCGAAGATTCCTGTGAGGTCGTCGTAGCGTCCGCCTCCACAGATCGAGCCTATGGCGAAGTCGTTTGCCTTGACCTCGAAGATCGCCCCCGTGTAGTAGTTAAGTCCGCGAGCTAGCGACAAGTCGATCTCGATGGGTAGCTTGATATCTAAGCCATCGCAAAGGTCAAGGATTGTTGTTAGCTCTTCGATGCCCTGCACGCCAGTCTCAGATGATGCGATGATCTCACCTAGCAGTGAAAGCTTTTCGCGGTTCGAACCGCTGAGTTCGAGGATTGGTTGTAGCTTGGCGATAGCCTCATCCTCGATACCGCGAGAGCTTAGTTCAGCCTTTACGTTGTCGAGTCCGATCTTGTCGAGTTTGTCGATGGCAACGGTGATATCCATCATCTTGTCTGCATGACCGATAGACTCCGCAATACCGTAGAGTATCTTGCGGTTGTTGACCTTGAGCGTGACGTTGATCTTAAGCGCGCTAAATACTCGCTCCACGATATCAATAAGCTCCACCTCGTTGGTGAGCGACTTAGAGCCGATCATGTCGACATCACACTGATAAAACTCGCGGTAACGTCCCTTTTGTGGGCGGTCGGCTCGCCATACGGGTTGAATTTGGTATCTCTTATATGGGAATACCAACTCGTTCTGGTGCTGTACGACATATCTCGCGAAGGGGACTGTTAGGTCGTAGCGTAGACCCTTCTCGCAGATCTTCGATGGTGAGGTTAGCTCCTCGCGAGACATCTGCTTGGCGTAGTCGCCCGAGTTCAGGATCTTGAAGAGTAGCTTGTCGCCCTCCTCGCCATATTTGCCCATGAGCGACGATAGGTTCTCCATCGAAGGGGTCTCTAAGGGGGCGAAGCCGAAGAGCTTGAACACCCCCTTGATTGTATCGAATATATATTGGCGACGCATCATCTCGAAGTGAGAGAAGTCGCGCGTACCTTTAGGTATGGATGGTTTCTGTTGTGCCATTCTACTCAACTAATTTTCTATATTTAACTCGCTTAGGCGACATATCCTCACCTTGAGCCTTTTTCCATGCTTCGAATTCGCTGTATGATCCCTCGTAGTAGATAACCCTTGAGTCGCCCTCGAACGAGAGAATGTGGGTTGCGATACGGTCGAGGAACCAACGGTCGTGGGAGATAACCACGGCGCAACCTGCGAAGTTCTCGAGTCCCTCCTCTAGTGCGCGGAGGGTGTTCACGTCGATATCATTGGTTGGCTCATCGAGAAGCAGTACGTTACCCTCCTCTTTGAGTGCTAGGGCGAGGTGCAAGCGGTTACGCTCACCACCCGACAACATGCCGCACTTCTTCTCTTGGTCACCACCAGTAAAGTTGAAGCGCGCTACGTATGCTCTAGCTGCAACTTGGCGGTTGCCGAGTTGTACCCACTCGCTATTTTGTGAGATCACCTCGTAGACGCTCTTGTCTGCCTCGATTGATCTGTGTTGTTGATCGACGTAGGCTAGCTTTACTGTCTGTCCTACGGTGAAGGTTCCTGCGTTAGGAGTCTCAAGCCCCATAATCATACGAAAGAGTGTTGTCTTACCAGTTCCGTTAGGACCAATCACACCGACGATACCCGCTGGTGGAAGTGTGAAGTTGAGATCCTCGTATAGCATGCGATCGCCGTAGCCCTTAGATACTCCGTGGGCTTCGATCACTACATCACCGAGGCGAGGACCGTTAGGGATAAATATCTCTAGCTTATCCTCCTTGCTCTTAGTATCTTCGTTCATCATCTTGTCGTAGGCGCTAAGACGTGCTTTACTCTTAGCGTGACGACCCGAAGGCGACATGCGCACCCAGTCAAGCTCGCGCTCGAGGGTCTTACGTCGTTTGCTCTCCTGTTTCTCCTCCATCGCCATGCGTGTGGTCTTTTGCTCTAGCCATCCCGAGTAGTTGCCCTTCCATGGAATACCCTCGCCTCTATCGAGTTCAAGGATCCAACCAGCTACATTGTCGAGGAAGTAACGGTCGTGGGTCACGGCGATAACTGTACCCTTATATTGTTGGAGGTGCTGCTCCAACCAGTCGATACTCTCGGCATCAAGGTGGTTGGTAGGCTCATCGAGCAACAACACGTCGGGCTGCTGAAGAAGCAGACGGCAGAGAGCCACACGGCGGCGCTCACCACCCGACAAAACCTTGATTGGTTGGTCTGGCTCGGGGCAACGCAGAGCATCCATCGCTCTTTCGAGTACGCTGTCAAGCTCCCAGCCATTGACATGGTCGATCTGCTCGTATAGCTCGCCTTGGCGCTCGATGGCTGCGCTCATCTCGTCGTCGCTCATTGGTTCGCAGAGCTTCATGTTTATCTCCTCGTACTCCTTGAGTAGAGCCACCGTTGAGGCACACCCCTCCTCGACAATATCGCGCACGGTGAGGGTGTCGTCTAGTTGTGGTTCCTGTTCGAGGTAACCCACCGAGTAGCCAGGTGAGAATACCACCTCGCCTTGGAAGTTCTTGTCAAGCCCTGCGATGATCTTCATGAGGGTCGATTTACCCGAGCCGTTAAGACCGATAATACCAATCTTGGCTCCATAGAAGAATGAGAGGTAGATGTTATTGAGCACCTTCTTTTGGTTGCTGAAGGTCTTACTCACACCCACCATTGAGAAAATAATCTTTTCGTCTGCCATATAATTTTTAGTTTATTTAATAGCTTAAAAATATTTTAAAGTACAAAGGTACGATTTTTTCACTATCTTTCCCCCGATTTAAAGATTAATTAACGTGAGGTAGAATAATTTTGCATCTCATGTTGATTAAGGCAAACAAAATAATATAATTATGTCAGAATTGAAGATTATCGCCACTATTGTGGTGAAAGAGGAGTTTAAAGAGGAGTTGTTTCCAGCTTTTGAGGCTGTTGTTGAGGGCACACGCAAGGAGGAGGGTAACGTGAGCTACCAACTTCACCAAGATGTTAAGAATCCACTAAAGTATATCTTTGTTGAGGTTTGGGCATCGCTTGCAGCTATTGATAGCCACAACGCGAGTGCCCATTTTGACGCCTTTGCAAAGGCGATTGCGGGTAAGGTAGATAACGTCGATATTACCATTGTAAGGCAAGTTATTTAGTCTCGCATCTGCCATCCACCACCGAGCGCTTTTATTAGTTCGATGTAGCTGATATGACGTTTGGTGAGCATCTCGTTAAATGCTATTTGTGAGGAGTATAACTCGCGGCGAGCGTCGACAACATTGAGGTAGTTGTATAGCCCATTATCATAGAGTGACTCTGTGAGGTGGGCTATCTTTGTGTTGCTGCGTAGCACCTCGCGCGAGGCGAGAGTCTGCTTGTCGAGAGTCGAGATTGCCACTAGCGCTTGTTCCACTTCACTCAGAGCGGTGAGTATCTGTTCGCGGTAGGTGAGAGTGCTCTGCACGTAACGGTAGCGCGCTATCTTCTCGGTATTTTTGAGGCTGTACCACTTAAAGACAGGTTGTGTGAGCGAGGCGCTTAGCTCCCACTCAAAATTCTTTGACGAGGTGATGCCCTCGATCTTCTCGCTTATGACACCCCCTAGCGCTGTTAGTTCGATCGAAGGAAAGCGCTCGGCTCTAGCGATCCCCACCTTTGCGGCGTTGCAGAGCATCGTGTAGCGAGATTGTAGGATGTCGGGGCGACGCTCCAAAAGGTCGGAGGGGATGCCAGAGGGTATGTTGAGCGTGAGAGGTTCGAGCGTTGTATTGTCGCTTACGAAGATATCCTTTTGAGGCTCCTCACCCATAAGAAGCGATAGAGATAGTTTATACTGCTCGAACGCTCGTGTGTAGTTAAAGATGTCGGACTTAGCCTGTTCTGTCAGAGAGCGAGCTTGCTCTTGTGCCACACTATTCCCCATACCGTAACGTGTCATGGAGTCGATGAGGGCTGTTGCGTCGCGTCGTAGGGCGTAGCTATGCTGTGCTATTGAGAGATTTTGTTGTGCCGCCAGAAGCGAGAAGTATATCTTAGCCACCTCGCAGCTGAGCGATAGAGCCGAGGCGCGTACTCCCCACTCACTGCTTAAAGCCTCTGCGCGCGAAGCCCGAGAGGTGTTTTCAAGCGCCCCAAAGAGCGACACCTCCCAGCTTATTTGTGGAGTGAGAGAGAGTTCGTAGAATGTGCCGTCGGCTGGGTTGTTGCCTTTGGTGGCGGCGCCTTCAACCTCTAGCGATGGGAGGTACGCAGCGCGAGAGGTCGCCACCGAAGAGCGCACGATGGATATATTCTCGATTGCCGACAAGAGGTTCTTGTTGTTCGTGAGCGCTTTGTCTATCAAGTCGTTAAGTGTCGAATCTCGAAATATGTACCACCACTTAGATGGGATGGAGTCGTAACGAGACTCTGTCTCTTGAGCAAAGATATACTCTTTGGGTACTTCGCCATTAGGCTCTGTAAGCTCTAATGAACACCCGACAAGGGCAAGGGTGAGGGTGAGTGATATGGTTAAATGTCTCATGATTTAGATGGTGTTTTTGCTAACTTTTCGAAGTTGCAGATCTTTGCTACGAGGTAGTATAGTGCGGGGTAGATAAAGATACCTCCAATGGTCGCTAGAAGCATCCCTCCAACAAGTGCTACGCCCATGATGTTGCGCGCGGTGGAGTAGACTCCCGAGGCGAAGATGAGAGGCATAACACCCAGAATAAAGGCAAAGGCGGTCATTATAATTGGGCGCACCCTCAATTTAGCGGCGTAGAGAGCAGCATCGAGCGGTGAATAGTTCTCAGAGAGCAGAATTTTGTGGGCATACTCCACAACAAGAATAGAATTCTTTGCGGCGAGTCCAATAAGCATAACGAGTGATATTTGAAGGTATATATCGTTGAGGTATATCTCGTTGAAGGTGTGCGCGAACCAGGTGAATAGCAGTGCTCCCACAACGGCAATGGGTACCGATAGAAGTATCGAGAATGGCAGCGACCACGAGTTGTAGAGTGCCGCGAGTGAGAGAAAGACAAAGATCAGCGCAAGGGCGTAGATTATCGAGCCGCTCTGTGAGGCTTCGCTCTCTTGTAGAGATACGCCGCTCCAAGAGATGGCGATATCGGGCGGCAGTGTGTCGCTGGAGATCTTCTCAATGCTCGCCATTGCCTGCTTCGAGGAGACTTTGTTGGCGGGGTTGGCGGTGATGGCGATAGACTCATAAAGGTTGAACTGAGAGATGAAGTTTACACCCACCGTGTCACGAACGCTGACAACGGTTGAGAGCGGAATCTGCTCACCTGAGGCGTTCGAGATGTAGATGTTGTTGAGCGCATCGCCGTCGTTTCTAAACTCTGGTGCCGCCTCGATATATGTCTGGTAGAGCCGTCCAAAGCGGTTGAAGGTTCCAATGTAACTGCCACCAAGGAGTGTGCCTATCTCATCGTAGAGAGCTGTTGGCTCTATACCAAGCGAGATGGCGTGGTCAAGCTCTACGTCGAGTAGCTTTTGTGTTATGCCGCTGGTCGATTGTGTTGTCACGGAGCTAAACATTTTACTCTTTTTAAGCTCCTCGATAAGAATATCGGTGTGGTGCGTGAGATATCCATTGCCTCTGCCTTCGACGTCTTGTACGACGAACGTAGCGCCCGCCTCAAGCCCTAGACCAGGTATAGCGGGTGGAATAAAGGCGTAGCTCATCGCCTCGGGGGTGGCTATCCATAGCTCTCCATTGAGGCTCTGGGCTATCTGTTCGGCTGAGTCTGAGCGCTTCGAGTATGGTTTGAGCATAACAAAAACAATTCCGCTGTTTGAAGATGAAATCCCAGCTAAAAGGTTATATCCCGCAGCGAAGCTCACCGATTCAACATTGGGGTTGGCGAGGATCACGTCGCTCACCCGCTCCATCGCTTGGAGTGTGTTGTTGAGTGAGTTGTTTTCGGGTGTCTCGACCATTACGGTGACAAAGCCTTGATCCTCCTCGGGGAGAAAGCCCTTTGGGAGGAGTTGCCAGATGACGACAATAGCTGCGATGATAACACCCACAAGAAGAAGCGTTCGTGAGGTGTGGCGTATGCTACTTGCAACACTCGAGGAGTAGCGCTTGATAAAGTTCTGCTCCGTGCGGTTGAACCATCCGAGAAATCCCGTTGTTGAGGGTTTGTGTTGGCGCAGGAGTATGGCGCAAAGGGCAGGCGAGAGGGTGAGGGCGTTGAATGCCGAGAGGGTGACGCAGAGTGCCACGGTGATGGCGAACTGCCTAAAGAGCAGCCCCGTTACGCTGGGCATAAAGGATACGGGGATCAATACCGCGAGGAGCACTATGGTGGTGGCGATAATGGGAGGTGTTACGCTCTTCATCGCCTTTTGTGCCGCCTCGATGGGTGTTGAGCCGTTGTTGAGGTTGACTTCGACCGCCTCCACGACAACGATTGCGTCGTCGACAACAAGACCGATGGCTAGAACTAGAGCCAATAGAGATATTATATTTATAGAGAACCCTAGCAGCGGAAAGATTATAAAGGCACCCAGCAGAGAGACAGGTATGGCGATAAGTGGGATTAGTGTCGCGCGCCAGTGTTGCAAAAAGAGGAAGATGATTACCACAACGAGTAGAAGCGCGATAATAAGGGTGGTGAAGATATCTTTAATACCAGCTTTGATGCTGCTCGTCGAGTCGACAACAATAGAGCACTTAACGCCATCGGGCATCTTCTCTTCGAGTTGCGCTATCTTAGCGCGTATCTTGTTACCCACCTCTACGGCGTTGCTGCCAGGTGACTGATATATGATAATCATGGCGGCTTGTTCGTCGCCATAGAGCGATTTAACCTCGTAGCTCTCGCCACCAAGCTCCACGCGGGCAAGGTCATGGAGTCGTAGTGTCCCTTGTTGAGCTGAACTGCGAATTATAATGTTGCCAAACTCCTCGGCGGTCGAGATCTCGGCAGGGAGGACCACCGTGTAGGTGTTTGGAGCATCGGAGGGTTGTGCCCCAAATTTACCCGCAGGGTAGATCGCTCCTTGACCTTTGATCTTCTCTGTTATCTCGGTCGCCGAGATGTTGTAGTACGCCATCTTCTGAGGGTCGAGCCATATACGCATAGCGTAGTCGCTGGCACCCATAACCTGTACCTGTCCCACGCCGTTGATTTTGAGCAGCTCATCCTCTATGTTTATATTGGCGTAGTTGGTAAGCATTAGGGCGTCGTACTCCTTGCTATGAAGCGCGTAGACCATCATAAATGAGGGGGTTGTCTTTACCGTAGTCACACCCTGCTCGATTACCGAAGTGGGTAGCGAAGTGCTGCCTGTCGATGCTCTATTCTGTGTAAGGATGGTCGAGATGTCGGGATCGGCGCCAATATTAAATGTTGCGGTGAGTGTCATTGAGCCATCGTTGGCGCTCGTTGTTTGTAGATACATAAGGTCGCTCACCCCCATGATGCTCTGAGCTAAAGGTGTGGCAACGGCAGAGTTTACACTCTGTGCATCGGCACCCTCGTAGGTTGCGCTAACCTGAACTACGGGGGGTGTGATGTCGGGGTACTGCTCGACGCTGAGTTGAAAAAGTGATACCACACCAATAATTACAATGGCGATAGATATTGTAATGGCGAAAATAGGTCGCGAGATAAAGAATTTGCCCATTGTGTGTCCCTCCTATTTTTGTGATGGAATAACCTTAGCGCCTTGGTGTAGCTTTAGCTGCCCTGAGGTGGCTACCTTGTCACCAATATTCAAACCCTTATCGACCTCGAAGAGATCTCCAAACCTCTTAGCGAGGGTTACCTGCTTTTGAGTTACGCTGCTGTCTGGTTCAATGACCCACACCGAACTAATGCCTTGAAGTTGAGTGATGGACTCTGCGGGGATAAGTATTCGCTCTTTTGGAGAGCCTATCGAGGCGCTGACCCTTGCAAACATGCCACTTTTGAGGGTGTTGCGAGGGTTTGTGAAGAGGGCTACAATAACGACCGTAGAACTCGACGATGAGATATCTTTGAGTGTGTAGTAATAGTCGCCTTTTAACGGGTATGCTTCACCGTTGGCAAGAGTGAGCGTGATGTTGCGCAGAAGCTCCTTGTCGCTAGCTACGCCTTTTATGTTCTCTAGGTATATCTTCGTTGGGATGGCTAGCTCTGCGGTGAGCGAGTCGTTGTTGGAGAGGGTTACTAGAGTAGAGAAGCGGCTACCTTCGCCTACGAGATCCCCCACTTCGACTTCGCTGTTGGAGATTATGCCACTCATAGGGGCATATATTTTTGTATATGTGAGGTTCAATGTTGCATCTTCGAGTTGAGACTCAGCCTCTTTAAGAGCTGCTTCGGCGGCGCTTAGTGTTGTGCGGTAGCTATCCAGTTCGGTTCGGCTCACGGCGTTTAGTTGAGCCAGAGGTTTGGCGCGCATATAGTTGTGGTAGGCTTCATGGTGCGTTGCGCGTGCCTGTTCAAGTGTTGCACGAGCGGAGTTTTGTACCCACAGTAGTTCGCGAGGATCTATCTCGAAGAGCGGCTCGCCCTCTTTAACATAACAACTCCCCGTGTGATATTTTTTTGTGATGTATCCGCTCACCTTAGGCTCAATATCTATCGACGAGATGCTTTTGAGCGAGGAGGTGAAGGTTATATTGTCGCTCATAGTCTCTGCTTTTGCAGTGTCGTAGCTGATGGTCAGAGGCGGCATTGATGTCTTGGATTGGCGGTGTGTGCAACTGCCTATAAAAGGAAGTACAAGCAGACATAGAAGGTTGATTATATTTTGCATGGCATATAAATTTTATACTTTTCTAGGCAAGAAATGTACCTAGTTAGCTCAGTTCTTGGTGTTTTTTTGTGTAAGAGTGATTTTTTTTTGCAAAAATGTTTTGGTGTTGAAATATTTTATTATATTTGCAATGATCTAAAATTTATTAAGGGGACTTCTAAAAATTAAGTCTTTGTAATTCAGTAAATTATCACTATCTTTACATTGTAATTAAAGCAAATGCAGATATGATTTTTAAGAGTACAGGTAAGCGAGGATTGTT
>JBCQVD010000114.1:0-5793 GCA_047173405.1 Rikenellaceae bacterium | reverse complement strand
ATCCTCTCTCTCAATGGCGCGGCATCCCCAATGCAGGTGATCTGGCAGACGGGTAAGTTTTACCAAAAGGAGATGGTTAAGTTCCTCGAGGAGCACCCCACGCAAGGGATCTGGCAGGGTGCCTTTTTGGAGAATATGAACTACGCGTATGGGGCTTCAGACCTCGTGATCTCGCGCAGCGGAGCTTGTACCGTCTCGGAGCTTTGCGAGGTGGGTCTGCCGACAATCTTTGTCCCCTCGCCCAACGTGGCGGAGGATCACCAGACAAAGAACGCCATGGCTCTAGTTAACAAAGGCGCCGCCCTTATGGTACGCGACAGCGAAGCGACACAAAAAGCTATGCCTCTAGCACTTGAGACCCTACGCAACAGCGCTCAACTACGCTCGCTCGAAGAGAAGATTAAAGCTCTTGCAACAACAAACGCAGCAGCAGATATAGTAAACGAAATTGAAAAAATAACAAAATAAATGGAGCCTAAGAGTATCTTTTTCATCGGTATTGGAGGTATCGGCATGAGCGCCATCGCCCGCTACTTCCTCCACCAAGGCAAACGCGTTGGTGGCTACGACCGCACACCGACCCCCCTCACCCACGCGCTCGAAGCCGAAGGTGCTTCGATTCACTATGAGGACAACATAGAGCTTATAGCTCCAGAGTTCCGTGACCCCACAACCACGGCGGTCATCTACACCCCCGCCATACCCTCCTCGCACAGCGAACTGAACTACTTTCTCGAGGGTGGCTTCGAAGTGGTTAAGCGCTCGCAGATGCTCGGCATCCTTACCCACAACAAATATGTCATGGCGGTTGCTGGAACACACGGCAAAAGCTCAACATCGACACTCGCAGCGTGGCTGAATCACGAAGTAGAGAGGCAAGGGTGCGCCTTTTTGGGGGCTATATCCAAGAACTTTAACTCCAACCTTGTGCTTGGTGCAGGGGATCGCATCACCGTCGAGGCGGATGAGTTTGACCGCTCCTTCCTTAGGCTCAACCCCGACGTGGCGGTTATAACCTCAACAGATGCCGACCACCTCGATATCTACGGCACTCACGAGGCGCTCAAAGAGGCGTTTTCGCAATTTGTAAGGCAGATAAAAGCTGGAGGCACCCTAATACTCAAGCATGGTGTCGATATAACCCTCGACAACCCATCCATTGAGATTTATAGGTACTCCTTCACCGAGCCAACAGACTTCTACGTCTCTAAGCGCGAGCAGCTACCATCCTCGGAGTTTGTATACGACATAACCACCCCCGACTCTGTTATTGAGGGGTGCAGGCTCGGTATCCCTGGATGGGTCAATATGGAGAACTCGGTGGCAGCAGTGGCTATGATGTGGGCAGCAGCAAAGAGGGAGGGTAGAGTGCTAAACCACGACGCCTTGCGCACTGCACTCTGCTCATACAGAGGCATCAAGCGACGTCTTGATATCTGGGTAAATACACCCCACAACCTCTACATGGATGACTACGCCCACCATCCACAAGAGATACGTGCTACGCTATCCTCTATTGCCGAGATCTACCCCGCGCGCAAGATAACAGCCATCTTCCAACCCCACCTATACACCCGCACCCGCGACCTATACGAGGGATTCGCAGAGGCTTTATCGCTTGCCGACGAGGTGGTTTTACTGCCCATCTACCCCGCACGCGAAGAGCCTATCGAGGGCATTACGAGCGAGATTATTGCACGCCTTGTAGACGCGCCATGTTCGATCATCGAGAAGAGTTCGCTGGTTGAACACATAGCCTCCACACCCACCGATATAGTAATTAGCTTCGGAGCTGGAGATATCGATACTCTATGCTCTGAGATCTCTCGCACGATTGAAAACAAGGCTCTAATACATGAAAAATAGGATTGTTAAATATCTGTTCTACTCACTTGCGTGGGCACTATTTATGGGGTATGTCATACTCTCCATAAAGGAGAGCGTACGCCACACTAAAGAGCAGAAAATTAACAATATAGAGATACACATAGAGGATAGCAAAACCTCGGGCAATTTAGTCACCGAAGCTATGGTCGAGGGGTGGATTACACACAGTGGAGTTAAACTCATGGGCGAGACTCTACGCAGCGCCAACATCTCAAAAGTCGAGAGACAGATCCTCAACAATGGCTTTATCGAAGAGGTGAAGATATACCCCTCCTACCACGGCAAGCTAACCGTCGAGGTCAAGGGTCGACAACCACGGTTGAGGCTTCTTGTGGATGGCTACAACCACTATATCACCGACGAAGGCTACGTATTCAAGGCACCCCTCACCACATCTATCTACACATCGGTTGTAACAGGGGGCTACACGCCACCCTTTCCCGCCTCCTACACTGGCAGCATCGACGAGTTCATGAAGCTCGAACTGGATAAGATAAACAAAGAGATAGAGGATATCGAACGCGAAAAATACCCATACTTCAAAAAGCAACAACAAAACCAGCAGGATAAGCGCGAAGTCAATAAGATGTTTATCAAAAAGGGGTGGATTGAGTCTCATAAAGCCTTCGATAAGAGGGTCGACTCCCTTCGCAAAAAGAAGGCAGACCTTAGACGGCTATACCGCTATAATGATATTACATACGCAGCCCGAATATCCGAGATATCCGCAAAGCAACAACGACTCGAAGCTCGTAAAAAAAAGTTAGTAAAAAGTTGTGAAGATTGCCAGAATCTTATTAACTTTGTAAAGATTATTGACAAAGATGATTTCTGGAGTTCCGAGATCGTCCAGATAGTCGCCTCTCACGCTCAAAGCGGAGAGATAAAGATCTCATTCTCGGTGAGAAGTGGGAACTTCCTAGTAACACTAGGAGATCTCACCCAAACCAAAGAGAGGCTCGATAAGTTGATGACGTTCTACGAAAAAGGACTCAACAAAGTTGGTTGGGATAGATACAAAAGCATCAATATCGAGTACAGAGATCAAGTAGTTTGCAAATAAGTAAATATTCAGGGACGTGGAAAGTAAGAGTTATATTGTAGCAATAGATTTAGGCGAGTCAAATGTTGTTGTTGTTGTCGGAGTCAAAGACTCTGAGGGCTTAATTAAAATCGAGAGTATTGTGAGTAGACCCTCCGAAGGGGTCAAGGTGGGGCAGATCGAGAATATAGCCCTCGCGTGCGAAGCAATTAAGGCAGCAATAGAACTTACCGAGGAGAGACTAAACATCAAGATACTAGAGGCATACGCAGGTATATCGGGCGAATTTGTCCGCTTTGCTTGCCACACAGACCATGTATATGTTCGTGAACCTCAAAATGGAGTTAGTCAGAATGATGTCAACGCCCTCTTTGACCGCATGCGCAATGTCCAAGCGCCCGAGAATGAGACTATCATGGAGCGCATACCTCAAAACTATGTGGTCGATGATGATAAAGAGGTCAAGAACCCCGTAGGTTCATTTGGTCGTCGACTATCCTCGACATTCAACTTTATACTCTGCGCCAACACTCCTATGCAGAGGCTCGAAAATGCCCTACGTAAGTTAGGCATCAAGATACTCAAATGCTACCCCAACGCACTCTCTGTCTGCGACTCGGTACTTAGCCCCGACGAAAAAGAGGAGGGTGTCGCAGTTGTTAATATTGGTGGTGGACTAACCGATGTGGTGATCTACTACCGCAATGTTGTTAGGTATATCGTCACCATACCAATGGGTGCCTCGGCAATAAATCACGATATCCGTTCGATGATGATTCCCGACAAGCAGATTGAGAAACTAAAGCACGACTTTGGCTCAGCCATAGCCGAATTAGTCCCCGAGAATAAGGCTGTCAAGGTTAAAGGTCGCACACCCAAGGAGTCCAAAGAGCTACTAATATACAACCTCGCCGTGGCTATCGAGGCTCGACTCACGATGCTTCTACGCTTCGTGATGCGCGAGATCCAAGACTCAGGATATGAGAGCAAGCTACCCTACGGTATTGTTCTCACGGGAGGGTCTGCTCGACTCGACAATATCGACGAGCTATTCAAACGCGAGACAAAGATGGAGGTAAGGATCGGTGTTCCCGTCGAGGGTATCGCCGAAGAGTCACTCAACGATGTTGACTACCCCGAGTACGCTACCGTGGTGGGACTTCTAGTCCGCGGTTTTGATGACGGCGTATGTAAGACAGCCGAACGCCCCACCATACTACGTGAGGCGGGAAACCCTAAGCCTACGTTCGAGATGGACAAAGCGCCTAAGCCTGTAGCCCCTCCAACACCAAAGCCCGAAAAGGCTGCCGAGACGACTCCACCGCCAGTGCCTACACCGACGCCTACACCCGTAATGCCAACCATTACAACAACGCCTCAAGCGGCACCGACCAAAGTGAATGACACTCCTGCGGCGGCACCAGTTGAGCAACCCAAGCCAGAAAAGATAGTAACACCAGAGCCTGCGATGCCCACCAAGCGACAAGAGACACCTAAGCAGGATCAAAATACAAATAGCACACCGACAAAAACCTCTGCGCCGCAGGCAACCCAAGCGCCGCAGAGTGAGGTTAACGCAACACCTAGTGATGAGAAGCCAGCAGCCTCTTCGGGGCGCAACTGGGGAAGCATATTCAAGTCAACACTAGAGAAACTTAACAGCAGCTTCAATAACGCCTCTGAAGACGAGGAGATTTAACTAAGATTCTAAGATTGTACGATTATGAGCGAAGATTTAATGTCAGAGATATCAGTAGCCCAGAAAGCTGGCTCTATGATTACGGTAATGGGTGTTGGAGGAGCTGGAGGCAATGCAGTGAACCACATGTGGGAGATGGGAATCAATGGTGTAGATTTTATCGTCTGCAACACCGACCAACAGGCTCTCGATATCAGTAATGTTGAGAATAAAGTACGCCTAGGACGCGAAGGTCTAGGGGCGGGCAACGACCCTGAGGAGGGTCGACGTGCAGCAATCGAGACTCTCGAAGAGATACGCACTCGACTCGAAGCCCTCAACTGTCGCATGCTCTTCATTACCGCAGGAATGGGTGGTGGCACAGGTACGGGAGCCTCGCCTGTTGTAGCCAAACTAGCTAAGGAGATGAATATCCTAACGGTAGCCATCGTAACTTCGCCACTACTCGTGGAGGGTAACATACGCTACAACCAAGCGATGACGGGTATCGAGGAGCTTCGCGAGAATGTAGACTCTCTGCTAATCCTTAACAACGAAAACATCCTAGAGCTTTACGGACGACTACCTCTCAAGGAGGCGTTCTACAAAGCCGATGATATACTCTGCTCGACAGCTAAAGGTATCGCCGAGATCATCACCGTAAAGAGCGACTTTATAAATGTCGACTTCGCCGATGTGTGCAAGGTGATGAAGCGAAGTGGTCGTGCACACATGAGTGTGGAGTCCGCTAGTGGCGAAAATAGAGCGCTAGAGGTGGCTAACAAAGCTCTCAACTCACCACTTCTTGACCATAACCATATCTCGGGAGCCAAGAACCTACTTCTTAACTTCTCGGTATCAGACTCCAACAGCCTTGTCCTCGACGAGGTTAACGAGGTGATGCGCTTTATTCAAGAGAAGGCGAGTGTCGTAGATGAGTTCGGGGATCCTTGCAACGCCAATATTATCTGGGGTACAAGTGTTAAACCACAGCTTGGGGAGTCTCTCGAGCTTGTTCTTGTAGCCACAGGTTTCACCGACGATCAGGAGGCTGGCAGTAAAAAGACACCTGCCGCGAAACCAACAGCGACACTTGAGCCTCGAGTGCACAAAAGCAATGACTTAGAGCCTTTTAAACCCGCAGCGGCAACAACGGCTCCACCATCGCTCAACACGCAGCCTCAAA
>JBCQVD010000113.1:0-5811 GCA_047173405.1 Rikenellaceae bacterium | reverse complement strand
ATGATGTTGTGTAAGTGGCTGTTGTTGCGAGCGTATATCTTTACAAGCAGATCGTATGGGCCTGTTGTGTGGTGACACTCTACCACCTCGGGTATTGTTTGCAGCTGTTTAACTATCTCGTCAAGATCGACCGACGAGTGGAAGTTTAGATTTACAAAGGCGCAAGTCTCGTACCCTATCTTAATTACGTTAAGGGTAAACTCCGAACCTGTAATAATCTCGTTGGCGATTAGCTTCTGTATACGTTGATGTATGGCGGCACCCGAGACGTTGCATATTCGTGCTACCTCCAAGAAAGAGATTCTGGCATTGTTAGATATAAGTCTTAAGATCTTGTTGTCTAGTTCATCTAGGCGGTAATCCTCCATTTTTAGCTCTTTTTAATGTGTTTGTTTGTGCAAAAATAGTAAACAATTACGAATTTTTGAAATAAATCACTCTTTTAATAACAAATATTAATCATAATAGAGGATTTTGTGAAGATTTTATATTTTAAGATTTTTTAATTAATTTGCTTTGTTGGTATATTCGTTTGTAAATGAAAAGTCCCATATCTTTGCAACATGTAACAGAGGTTATTGAGTTTATTACATATAATTTGTAGTCTATTATAGATTTGTTGTGATAATTATCGTTCTTTGAAATCTTATATAATAAATACATTTTCGAGGTCTTTTTGAAGAAAATTGAATAAAAGATCGAAAATCTCGAAAAAAAAGGTTACTTTTGCGGAGTCTTTTAGTTTTATGGGCACTAGCGATGATTCTGATTAATTCACAGTTCTTAAAGGTAGAACAAGATAGAATACAAGCTAAGATTGAGCAGAGGGTGAATGTCTTTTCGAGGGTTAACCCAGCGACTAATCTTATTAAACTTGATAGTGGAGATGTAGTTCGTCCGCTAGCTTCTTGTGTTGTTGAGGCAATGAAGCGAGGAGCCGAGGAGATGGGCAGTGCTGATAGCTTTAGAGGTAGAGGCCCAATCGAAGGTTATGATTTTTTGCTAGATGCAATCGTTAAGGGTGACTATAAAAGCAGAAAGATAAAGATCGGTCGCGATGAGATATTCGTGAATCATGGATCAAAAGAGGATTTGGCTGGTATTGGCGATATTCTATGTCGCGATATACGTATAGCTGTTGTAGATCCGATATACCAAACTTTCGTAGAGGCAAATGTAGTGGGTAACCGAGCGGGCGATCTTTCGCAGTCGAGCGGTTGGAGTCACCTGATCTATTTGAAGTGCGACGCTTCGAATGGATTTATTCCAGAGCTACCTTCGGTACGTCCAGATGTTATCTACTTGAGTTTTCCGTGTGATCCAACAGGTTGTGCGATGACGCGTAAGGAGTTAGAGAGATGGGTTAAGTATGCTATTGCAAATGATGCACTTATACTCTTCGATGCCACCTACGAATCATTTATCACACAGGACGATGTACCACACAGTATCTACGAGATCAAAGGTGCACGTAAAGTAGCGATTGAGTTTAAGAGTTTTTCGAAATGTGGAGGTTTCACAGGACTACATTGTGGTTATACTGTGATACCAAAAGATATAGAGGGGTATTCGTTCAGTTCAGATAGAACGGCTTCCCTCAACGTTCTTTGGCGTAGACGACAAGAGATTAAAAATTATTCCCCTGCCTATGTAATACAACGTGGAGCAGAGTCACTTTACACCGAAGAGGGACAAGCTTTTGTCCGCGAGAATGTAAGTTATTATATGAGAAACGCATCGATGCTTCTCGATGTTCTCTCCCAGACTAGATTAAAGCACTGGGGCGGAGTTAACTCACCTTATATATGGGTTGAGTCTCCTTATGAGAATTCATGGAAGTTATTCGATAAGTTGCTAAATGAATGTCATATAGTATCTTCTCCGGGCGAACGTTTTGGTTCCTATGGGGGTGGTTATGTAAGGCTTAGCGCCTTTGCAGACCATACAAAAGTGATTATGGCATCGACTAGGATATCCGATTTGGATATCTAACTAAGTGACTATTATTTATGTTGCAGCCTCTCTAAAAACCCGGGTGAGAGACTGCGATTGGTTATATAGTATTTTAGAAGATGAACAAACGTTGTTTAATTTAATTTTTAAAATTATGAATGTTAGAAAATTTACATTAGGTTTTTTCTTTGCAAGTATGTTTGCAGTAACAGCTGCTTCGGCAAGCGAGATTGAGGTATCAGGTGGTGCTGATTTGGTTAGTCAGTATGTTATCCACGGTATGGATCAAGGTCAAGGCGCTGCTTTTCAGCCAACAGTGACAGCTTCTATGGGAGGTCTATCATTGACTGCATGGGGTAGCACACCACTTGATTCAGGTACAGGAGCAAAGGAGTTGGATTTGATCTTAGCATACTCAGTAGGTAACTTCTCATTTGGAGTGACAGATTACTGGTGGACAGGTCTTGGAGCTAAGAGTACTTACCTTCGCTCATCAGAGCACATGTGGGAGGTTAACTTGGCTTACACTATCAGCGAGGATTTCCCATTGTCACTATCTTGGAACACAATGTTCGCAGGTGATGCAGACAAGAAGGATGCTCTAGGTATTGATGATTCAGACGATCAAGCTTTCTCAACTTGGGTTAAGGTTGCTTATCCATTCACAGTAGGTAGCGTAGATTGCACAGCATCTGTTGAGGTTACTCCATGGGAGGGTTGCTATGCATCAGAGTTCAACGTAACATCTGTATCGCTTCGTTTCTCTAAGGATATCTCAGGTAGCGACAAGTTCTCACTTCCAATCTTCGTTGAGGCTATTGCAGCTCCAGCACAGGAGGATGCTTACCTAGTAGCAGGTATCTCATTCAGTTTGTAATTTAGTAACCATAATATATTTGGGATATGAAAAAAATACAAGCTATCATCCGCAAGACTAAGTTCGAGGATGTAAAGGAGGCGCTATATAGCGCAGGAATCGAGTGGTTCTCTTATATGGATGTACGTGGCGTTGGTAAGGCTCGCCAGGAGCGTATCTACCGTGGTGTAGTGTATGATACAAGCTTCGTAGAGCGTACTATGCTTACTATCATCGTTCGTGATGTTAACGTGAAGATTACGGTCGATGCGATTGTTAAGGCAGCTCAATCAGGCGAAATTGGCGACGGTCGTATCTTTGTAAGTCAGATCGACGAATCGTACAGCATCCGTACAGGAAAATCAGGAGATACAACACTTTATTCAAACGAAAAATAAGAGGAGGACTAAATAATGGAAGAATTAACAATCTCACAATTAGCATCAGCCCTCGATACAGTATGGATACTGTTGGCTGCGATGTTGGTATTTATTATGCAGGCGGGTTTTGCACTCGTAGAGTCAGGTTTCGCTCGCTCTAAGAATACCGCTAATATCTTGATGAAGAACCTTTTGGACTTCTCTGTTGGATCACTTCTTTTCTGGGCTATCGGTTTTGGCTTGATGTTCGGTAGTGGTACATTTATCGGTAAACTAGATTTCTTTGGTCTTGCAGATTGGGAGAATGGTCTAGGCGGAGTACCTGATTATGCTTACCTTGTTTTCCAGACTATGTTCTGTGCAACAGCAGCAACAATCGTATCAGGAGCCGTAGCAGAGCGTACTAAGTTCTCAGCATACCTAATTTATGCAGCAGTAATCTTTGGATTTATCTATCCTGTTTCAGGTCACTGGGCTTGGGGTGACGGATGGTTAGCTGGTATCGGTTTCCACGATTTCGCTGGATCTTCAGTAGTTCACGCACTTGGAGGATGGATCGCTCTAGTTGGAGCATGGGTTGTAGGACCTCGTATCGGTAAGTATGCCGCTAACGGTAAAGCTAAGGCAATCCCAGGACACAACCTATCACTTGCAACACTCGGAGTTTTCCTTCTATGGTACGGTTGGTTCGGTTTCAACCCAGGTTCTCAGGTAGCAGCTTCTACTCCAGGTGATAGCCAGGCGATCGCTCTAACATTCCTTACTACTAACCTTGCAGCAGCAGCGGGTGCAGTATCTGCCCTAACCGTAGCTTGGGTTAGATATGGAAAACCAACTTTGAGTTTGTCTCTCAATGGTGTTCTAGCAGGTTTGGTTGGTATCACAGCAGGTTGTGATGTAGTATCTCCAGCAGGAGCAGCAGCAATCGGTATCATCTGTGGTGTTGTGATGGTGTTCTCAGTAGAGTTCCTTGATTCTAAGCTTAAGGTTGATGATCCAGTAGGTGCAGTTTCAGTACACGGTGTTTGTGGTACTTTGGGTACAATCCTTACAGGAGTCTTCGCAACAGCTGACAACGGTGGTTTGCTTGCATCAGGCGATGCTTCATTCCTAGGTACTCAAGCAATCGGAGCATTCGCAATCATGGCATGGGCTATCTGTACAGCGTTCATCTTGTTCAAGACTATCGATATGACAATGGGTATGCGTGTCAACCAACGTATCGAGGAGGAAGGTCTTGACATCTACGAGCACGGAGAGTCAGCATACCATTAGTAGAACTTAAACACAAGGGTTTACTAGGTATCCTTCAGGAGTAGATAAATACGTCGTCTATGTTTTGAAATATTGTAGTAAACCCTTATGTTTTACTTTTCATCTTATCTTTAGGTTAACCCCTAAAAATTGGGTGACCTTAGCGAGAGAGAATTTAACATTAACGGAAGTGAGATATAAGGTCTTGTGTGCATAGTTGATAAGTAATAGTAGAGTATACAAAAGTGTAGTGTAATACATAAGTTTTTATATCGAGCTTACGTTAATTTTAAATAAAAATAAAAAACAGTGAAACTAATTATTCCCAATTCGTATCGTCCGCGTCTTGTTCCAGAGATTATGGAGCAGGCTGTGAAGATGTTGAAGCAGACATTTCAAGATGAGTTATCGAGTAGATTAGATCTACGTCGAGTTACAGCTCCTCTCTTTGTTCTTTCGGGTACAGGTATTAATGATGACCTCAACGGTGTTGAGGGTCCTGTATCGTTTAAGATCAAAGATATGGGTGGCGTGAGAGCCGAGGTTGTCCACTCTCTAGCAAAGTGGAAACGCATGAAGTTAGGTTCTTATGGTATTCCCGTAGGTTATGGTCTCTATACCGACATGAATGCGATACGTACGGATGAGGAGTTGAGCAATATTCACTCTTTGTATGTCGATCAGTGGGACTGGGAGCGTACCATTTCCGCAGAGCAGAGATCACTAGAGTTTTTGAAGTCGATAGTAGAGAAGATCTATTCAGCTCTCAAAGCGACCGAGAAGTTGGTATATTCAGAGTACCAACACATCACACCAGCGTTACCTGAGCGTATAACCTTTATTCAGAGCGAGGAGTTGCTTGCGATGTATCCAGGGATGACAGCTAAGGAGCGCGAAAGAGAGGCTGCAAAGAAGTATGGAGCCATCTTTTTGATGGGTATTGGAGGTGCATTGTCAAATGGTGAGAAGCACGATGGTCGTGCTCCCGATTATGATGATTGGTCAACACCCACAAGTGAGGAGTACAAGGGACTCAATGGAGACTTGATCCTATGGAACGAAATCTTAGATGATTCGTTGGAGATCTCGTCGATGGGTATCCGCGTAGATAAAGAGTCTCTTCTACGCCAGCTAGAGATAGCAGGTTGTAAGGAGAGAGTGGAGCTTGAATTCCACAAACAGCTACTCGATGGTTCGTTGCCTCTATCAATAGGAGGCGGTATTGGTCAATCGCGATTGTGTATGTTCTTCCTTCGTTGTGCACACATCGGAGAGGTTCAGTCGTCACTATGGCCAGAGAAGATGATCGAGGAGTGTGAAAAGAATAATATAATTTTGAAATAATTTACACGTATAAATTTATAATAG
>JBCQVD010000112.1:0-5863 GCA_047173405.1 Rikenellaceae bacterium | reverse complement strand
GTAATGGATATATAATCAACACCATCAAGAGTAATTGTCTTAATAGTTTGCGTTTGTACTGTTATGCTTTTTGTCTTTGCCATAGTTTTTGCTATATATTATGTCGCTATATGCAAATATAAAAAAAATCATATAATTACCGTGTAAAAATCGCTCTAAAAATTTTGAAACTTAAACGCACTAATTTCTGGAAGTAGCTAATCGCCCCACATATTTGACTACATAAGATAGTCATTTACAGTCAGAAAGATTTAATATAGATAAAGCCCCGTCAATATAATTCATTCTAACACCTTACTATAAAATAACTTACAAAGCTATACACTGTAAACTAAAAAAATCTCACGTACTTTAGTACGTGAGGATTTGAGCGGCGAGGTAAGAGCTGAAAATCACCTTGTTAGTCGGACTACAATTTTTTGGACGACCTTGAACCCAAGATGCTATCTATCACGTCTTCGATCTTATTCACGGCGTTGATTGTTGCGTTAGAGGTTATATTCTCAAGGTCGCCACTCACTGCACTCTGCTGATATGGATAGACAAGCAGGAAGTTGGTTTTGGTGAAGTATCGGTTGATGTAGTGTGGGATATCCTCCATTCTTGCGTCGTACGATGGGCTGTGGCGCTTGCTAAGGATAAATATCAATCCATCGTTGGGCTTTAAGCTCTTCTCGACATTAAGTATATTCCCATAGTCCTCGACTATCTTAAACCCAACGGTTGTCGACACAACCTCGCTGAGTCGTTTGATGACCCCGACGGTCTCGGCGTTGGCGTAGATTAGAGCGCCAGCCCCTGTGTGCTTTAAGAGGTACCATATTCTCATTACGCAGGTTCTAAATCCTAGCTCATACTCGGCATTGGGCGGAACGATTATAATGTGTCGCTTGATTGTCTCGATGGGCTGTGAGGAGCTATACATAAAAGTTGTTGTGCTGCTGCTCTTCATCGTATCGTCTAGGATCTTGCTTAGTAGTTTACCTTTGCAGAATCTCTCAGGGTCAATAGATAGCACAAGGTCGCTGATCTTCATCTCGCGAATCATATTCATCACCCCCGAGGTGTAGCTTAGGTCGTAGCGTAGGTTTGTCTCAATGGAGCGATCCATCGAGGCGGCACACTGCACTGCGCGGTCAAATATTTTGCGCGAGAGCGCGAGCTGCTCCTCCTCGGATTTACTCTCTCCCACCACCGCGCCAATGGTGACGACGTGTTTATGGTCGTGGGGCACAATAAGGTTTGTGAACGACATTAGTTCGTTCGTACTCTCCAAGTTGTTTATGGGGAGCAGTATATTTTCAACTTCGTCGCTGCCGCTGCTCTCCAAGTTTAGCATGTCGGCCATGGCGATCTTCTGCGCCGCGCGTTGTGCTGATATAGAGGCTATTGTGCACGTTATGAAGATCATTATGATTGTACCGTTAAGTACATCGTCGTTGAATAGCCTTATCGCTTCACCTGCTTCGTTTTCGCCAATAAAAGTGTTGTAACCAACGAGTACAACGGCGAGTGTTGCCGCCGCGCGCGCATTGGTAAGACCGAAGATGAGACCTCTCTCGTTGGTTGTGTAGCCAAAGGTTTTTTGTGCCGCCCACGCCGAGATGTACTTCGCAATGGTGGCGAAGAGTGTCATTATAAGCGCGGTGTAGAGGGTGTCCATATCGGTCAAAAAGACGCGGTAGTCGATGAGCATGCCCACACTAATAAGAAAGAAGGGTATAAATATAGCATTACCGATAAAATCTATTCGATTCATAAGAGCCGACGATTGAGGTATTAGACGGTTCAGCGCAAGACCCGTGAAGAGGGCGCCAATGATACCCTCGATCTCGACAATCTCGGCTAGAGTAGCTCCGAGGTAGACCATAAAGAGGATGAATATGTATTGGTAGAGACCATCCGATATGCGTTTTAGGAAGAAGCGCGTAAGGATTGGGAATCCAATAAAAATAGCCACCGCAAAGAGTGATAGCGAGGCGGAGAACTTAAGCCAAAAGATTGCATCCACAGCGCCTTTTGATAGCTCAACAACAATGGCGAGTACTAGCAGCGCGAGCGTTTCGGCTATCACCGTACCTCCGATAGTTACGGTCACCACACGGTTGCGCTTGACACCCAACTTAGAGATTAGGGGGTATGCAAGTAGCGTGTGCGAGGCGAACATACTCGCCAGAAGCAAGGATGTCATGAGCGAGAAATCGAGCAGGTAGAGACCCGCAGCGATACCGATGCACATCGGTATTATGAAGGTGTATAGTCCAAAGATAAGACTCTTGAAGCTGCTCTTAATGAACTCATTCATGTTGATCTCGAGTCCCGCAAGGAACATGATATAGAGCAGTCCTGCGGTACCCGACATCACAATACCCGTGTCGCGCAGCACAAGGTTAAATCCGTATGGTCCAATGATAGCGCCTGCGATGATGAGTCCCAGAATATGCGGGATACGCAATTTGTTGAATATCATTGGTGATATGAGTAGTGCTGCAAGAATAACAAAAAACTTGAGCACGGGGCTTTCAATAGGTGTGTCAAAAAGTGCACCCGAATATAATAGTTCAAACATAAAATCCTCTTTTTGGTCGAGTCGCGGATAGACGCCTATCCAGAAGCTAAGATAGGTAAAGTTATTTGATTTTGCAATTATAGAGGTGATTTATCGGTATTTCAATAAAAATATTTTAAAAATACGGTGTATCCCAATAAAAATGATTACATTTGCGAGTTATAATTGCACCTCAAAAGAGGTGTGTTTTGATTAGCTCTCAATAATGGAGAGTTTACTTAAAATATACAACGTAATGGAACGCGAACTAGAGATCCCTTCTGCTCAAAATGAGCTGCTCAGCAAGGCTGAGGATGTGCAGACAAATGTAGAAAAACAAGAGGTAGATGCCTCTTCGTCGACGAGCGTCGATGTTCAAGACGACACCGTAACCCCCTTAGAGCCTGAGCAGCCCGAGAGTGAGCCTCAAGAGGCGCAGAGCGATAGCTTGGAGGGCGACGAGACGGAGTCAAGTGAAGATGCGGAGCAGGCGTCGGCAGCTGGAGAGTTGTTCGTAGGGAAGAGTAAAGCTGAGGTTGTGGAGTTTATGGCTCGACTGCTTCAAAATGAGCCTATTCAAACACTTCGTCAAACGGTCGAGGCTGTAAAGGTGGCATTTTATAAATACCATCGCAGTGAGGTGGAGGCTCTACATCGTGCCTTTGTTGAGCAGGGTGGTGATGCCGAGAGTTTTGTCGTGCCCACCGATGAGCTAGAGCGCAAACTTAAGGAGCTATTCCGTGAGTACCGAGTGCGTCGCGACGAGTATATCGCAGGCATTGAGAGCCAGAAGGAGATGAACCTTAAGATCAAACTTCAGGTAATCGAGGAGCTTAAGGTTTTGAATGAGTCGGACGAGACCCTAGAGCACACCTTTGTGAAGTTTCGCGAGTTGCAGCATCGCTGGCGTGATACGGGCGGTGTTCCTGTAGCAAATGTAAAGGATCTATGGGAGACTTATAACTACCATACCGAGATCTTCTACGACTTAATAAAGATAAATAAGGAGCTTCGTGACCTAGACCTTAAGAAGAACCTCGAATTAAAGAGCGCTCTATGCGAAAAGGCGGAGGCGTTGAAGTCTCAGCCATCAATAGTTGAGGCTTTTCGTAAACTACAAACACTTCATGAGGAGTGGCGCGAGACGGGTCCTGTGGCTAGTGACTATAAAGAGTCTATCTGGGCACGCTTTAAGGAGGCCTCGAGCATTATAAACAAGCTTCACCAGGAGTATTTTATCCAGCTTAAAGATGAGCAGGTTGCCAACCTAGAGCGCAAAGAGGCACTTTGTCAGAGTGTCGAGTCTCTTCTTGAGCGAAAGCTAACATCTCATAAAGAGTGGAACAAGGCAAACGAGGATCTGCTATCAATGCAGAAGAGTTGGAAGGGAATTGGTTTTGCTCCGAAGAAGGATAATAACCGTATATACGATCGTTTCCGCACAGCGTGCGATAAGTTCTTTGACGCTAAGCGTCTGTTCTACTCCAACCAGAAGGACGAGATGGAGCAGAATACCCAACGCAAGGTGGCAATATGTGAGCGAGCTGAGGCGTTGAGTAGTAGCGAGGATTGGAAGGCTGCAACGGATGAGCTTATAGCTCTACAAACCGAATGGAAGGGTATCGGTACAGTATCTCAGAGAGTTTCGGACCAACTGTGGCGTCGTTTCCGTGGTGCGTGTGATAGCTTCTTCGAGCGAAAGAGCACACACTTCTCATCGCAGGACAATGAGCAGGATACCAACCTCAAAGCAAAGGAGGCTCTTCTTGAAGAGATGTCGAGTGTCGATATCCTAGAGGCGGGAGGCTTTGATGCAATCAAGGCGTATCAACGTCGTTGGAGCGAGATAGGTTTTGTTCCATTCAAGCAGAAGGATGCTCTGCAGAAGAGATACAAAGAGGTTGTTGATAAACTATTCAACTCACTTCGTTCGGTGGAGCGCGATCGCTCGATGAGTCGCTTCAAGGATAAAATCTCGACAATGAAATCTTCGGGCGACAGACGAGTGAAGGGCGAGAGGGAGAAATTATACAACAAAGTAAAGCAGTTGGAGGCTGATATCGCGCTTTTGGAGAATAATATCGGTTTCTTCTCGAAGTCGAAGGGTGCGGAGGCTATGATTGCAGAAGTTAACCGTAAGATCGAGAGAGCTAGAGCCGAGATGCAAGATACCATCAATAAGGTTAAACTTATTGACGCGGAGGCATCCAAAGAGGTTAAGTAGTAGCCTTATTGATTGCGCTTGCGAGGCGCTATAATATATAGGTATTGATCCAAATATAGATAAAGAAGAGTAGAAACATAGATAATAGATATTTTATGAAATTAGAGAGAGCAAAATATATCTTTGTTACGGGAGGTGTTGCATCATCACTAGGTAAGGGTATTATTTCGGCGTCAATCGCCCGATTACTTCAAGCGAGAGGTTATTCAGTGACCATTCAGAAGCTAGACCCATACATCAACGTTGATCCAGGAACACTAAATCCCTACGAGCACGGAGAGTGTTATGTTACAGAGGATGGTGCGGAGACAGACCTTGACCTTGGTCACTATGAGCGATTTACGTCGATTCATACAACTAAGATGAACAATGTCACCACAGGAAAGATCTACCAGACAGTTATAGATAAGGAGCGCAAAGGTGAGTTCCTCGGTAAGACCGTGCAGGTGATACCTCATATCACCGATGAGATTAAGCGTCGTGTGCAGATACTCGGTCAGAGTAAGGAGTATGATGTGATAATCACGGAGATTGGTGGTACGGTGGGCGATATCGAGTCTCAGCCATTTATCGAGTCTGTAAGACAACTTCGTTATCAGTTGGGTTCACAAAATACCGTTTTGGTTCACCTAACATTGATCCCCTTCATGGCGGCTTCGGGCGAGCTTAAGACTAAACCTACTCAGCACTCTGTAAAGGCACTTCTTGAGAATGGTCTACAACCAGATATCTTGGTGCTTCGCTCTGAGCGTTCGCTCTCAGCAGATGTTAAGCGTAAGGTGGCGCTCTTCTGTAATGTTGACGCAGACGCGGTAATGGAGTCTATTGATGTACCTACAATCTATGAGGTGCCTCTTAAGATGTATGAGCAGAAGCTCGATCGTGTTGTCTGCTCGAAACTAAACTTGGACGCTTCGAGAGAGCCTAATCTTACGAAGTGGTGCGAGTTTGTTGATAAAGTAAAGAACCCTTCACGCGAGATTGAGATCGCTCTGGTTGGTAAATATACAGAGCTTCCAGACGCCTATAAGTCTATCTCAGAGTCGTTTATACACGCGGGAGCTACGAACTACTGCAAGGTTAAACTTACG